>CAZNAK010000357.1:0-3380 GCA_964570645.1 uncultured Cytophagales bacterium
CTGACGCGTCGCCGCCTTCAATATGGCAGTAGGGGCGAAAAAGTGCGTGAATTACATGTTGCACTTAACGATATGGGCTATCAGGCAGGGGTAGAAGACGGAATCTTTGGACAAAAAACGGAAGCAGCCTTACGTAACTTTCAACGAGACGAAGGTCTGCGTCCAACGGGAAAACTAGGTCGAAAAGTACGACGCAGGCTACGAAGACGGCTTATGCTTTAGAAGGTAACTATTAAAATTCCTCAAAAAACACCGCGATAGATCGCGTCAAGTTTCATGGACAGCGATGGTATGGGAAAAGTAATTTCTGGATGGCGGGTATCGAAACTTCGGGACAGCCACTCTTCGGAATTACAGCGCACGTATCGCTCTAAAGACGGCTTATCCGGTGAAACTAACCAGTACTCTTGGAGAGTTTCCACACTTTTGTAGTCCTGAATTTTCTCCTCCATGAATGCTGCCCCTGATTTGGAAGGAGAAAGAACCTCTACAATGATGATAGGATTGGTCAGACAGTCGTCTTGAAAAGATTGGTTTTCCAAATTTGGGGCAACGGTAAGATCGGGTAAACGATAACGACCTGAGGGCGAGATGTAAATTTTAGGGTCTTATGAAAATATCTCGTATTGCTCCTCATTAAGCTGGCGGTCTAAGAATCGTTGAATATTCGGAATAATACGAGCGTGAGCCGTGGTAGCCATAGGAAACTCGTAGTTTAAAATACTCGGGGTGAAGTTAGGGCGCAGAACTTCCTCCACAATCTCGGTAGGAAGCGGGCTAGCACTCTCTTTTGGCCAGATTTGCCCGTCTAAAAGTTCAATCGCCACCTCAATCCGATCTCGAACGACCATGTATTCTTCAAGTGTGCATGGTCGAATTACCGTTGCAGTTGTCATAAAAGCAAGATGAGGAAATTCGTGCTACTTGTACGTCTTCTCTCCTGCTTCAATCGCGATGGGCAGGTGATTTTCCTGCGGAGGTAACGGGCAGCTATACCTATCGCTGTACGCGCAGTAAGGATTGTAGGCTCTATTGAAGTCTAAAGTTATGGTTACATCACCGTTATTTTCTATTTCGAGGTAGCGTCCTGCGGGATATGTCGTTTTTCCTGCCGTTGCATCTCGGAAAGGAAGAAAGAAATCCGATTCTCCTTCTAAAGCGTATAAAGTTGCCGAAACCTGAACGCCATCTTTAGAGAAGTTTGCCACTGCTCTGGGGGTGACTTTTTCTTGCTCACCTGTGCTGGTGGCCAGCATAATCGGCTCTGCCTCACGAAAGGGTTCAAAATCTAGCGTTGCCTCAAAGCGAAAATCCTCGTTGGGGGCAAAGTACGTTAATCCTTCAAAGTTTTTCTTTTGTGAACTACGCAAAGGCGACTCGGCGTCTGCCCTAAAAAAGTCGTTTTTCTCTTTACGCTCGGTTTCTATACGCTCGGCATACGTTTGAGCCACCTGTAAAGAGGGGACAAAAGCGTACACAAACGTAAGGACAAGTACTACAACTGTAAGAATTGGGAGAACTTTTGATGCAGAAAACCCTCGCTTCTTTTCCATAATTCACAAAAAGGAGTGTCAGACGCGTCCCCAAAGTTCAATTTACAGAACGCGTCTGACATAATTTAAAGAATATACTGACTCATGTCACGGTTTGCAGCGAGCGTGCTAAGTTTTTCTTTTACCATCTCGCACGTAATGACTACCTGCGCATTTGATCCAATTACATCTGGAATATCAAATAAAAACTCGTTCAGTAGGTGACTCATTACAGTATGCAAACGACGCGCACCAATGTTCTCGACCTCCATATTAATTTGGTAAGCTAGGGTTGCAACTTCTTCTAGTGCGTCCTCATTGAAGGAAAGTTTGACTTCCTCGGAGGCAAAAAGTGCTTCGTATTGCTTAGTAAGTGCGTTTTTAGGCTGACGAAGGATCAAGAAGAAGTCATCTTTAGTCAAGCTATTTAACTCTACACGAATCGGAAACCGCCCTTGAAGTTCGGGAATTAAATCCGAAGGCTTGGATACGTGAAATGCCCCTGCGGCAACGAATAAAATATGATCAGAATTGACAATTCCGTGCTTTGTCGTGATCGCACTTCCTTCTACGATGGGAAGCAGGTCACGTTGTACTCCTTCTCGGCTCACGTCGGGTCCGCCGCTTCCGCCACGGGAATTTCCTGCCACTTTGTCAATCTCGTCAATAAAAATGATACCCGTATTTTCCGTCTTTTTGACGGCTAGCTCCTTGACCTCATCCATATCAATGAGTTTAGCAGCCTCTTCCTCAAAAAGGATTTTGCGCGCCTCTTCAATAGTGACTTTGCGACGCTTATTCTTCTGAGGCATCATTCCACTAATCATTTCTTGCAGGTTCATCATCGAAACCTCATCAATGGCTCCTCCTACAACACCCACGCCAGGGTTATTGCTCGCCGAGACTTCAATCTCAATTTTTCGTTCTTCAAGCTCCCCATTTCGGAGTTTTTCACGGAACCGCTCGCGGGTGCGTTCGTTGAGTTCCGCGTCGGAAGAGGGCATCGTCTCGTAGCCGACGCTTCTGGGTTGTTCTTGATTACTCGATTTTTTTAGTGGCGGGATTAGAGTGTCCAAGATAATTTCCTCCACACTTTCTTCAGCTCTGACCTTAACTTCCTCTTGCTTTTGCTCTTGCACCATTTTAACGGCTTGTTCCGTCAGGTCACGTACCATACTTTCAACATCACGTCCTACATAACCCACCTCCGTAAACTTAGAAGCCTCCACCTTAACGAAAGGCGCGTCGGCAATTTTGGCTAGGCGGCGTGCAATCTCAGTTTTACCTACCCCCGTTGCGCCGATCATGAGGATGTTGTTGGGCATAATTTCCGTTTGCATCTCCGACTTGACGTTCATTCGTCGCCAGCGGTTTCGGAGAGCAATAGCAACTTGTCGTTTTGCGTCGTTTTGCCCAATGATGTACTTGTCGAGTTCTGCCACAATTTGGCGCGGGGTAAGTGCGGATGTCTTTTGCTCCATAAGGTTTGCCGATCTATTCAGTCGTGATTAAAGTCTTTAAAGTACAAATTTGTTTCCCGCTAAAGCAAGACTGACAAAATTTCAGGTTGAGATAATTGGGGCTTCATTTAAGGTGTTAAAAATAGGGATTTCCCTACTCAAAAACTTGACTACTCTTCTTTATTTCTTGTTTTTGTAATGCAATACTTATTCTCCTCAACCATTAAAGTACTACTACTATTCTGTTTTTTACTCTTTTGTATTATGGTAATACTATTATTATTATCAAAAGCATACTCGCTAGTTGGCATCCATCTAAAATTTGTCAGTTTCATCACGCTTTCTAGGTCATTTTGCCAACTTTGTATTGCTGCCTGCTCGCCCCCAG
>CAZNAK010000358.1:0-3378 GCA_964570645.1 uncultured Cytophagales bacterium
TAAGCTCTTGGAGCAATGGAATCACGGCGGGCGCATATGTGCGTGTCGGGGAAAGTACCATTCGACCGACATCCAAGGGAAAGCCCTCAGGTTGATCGGTTAGGGCATAGCTACCCGAATAAATCAAATCTTTGGGAACGCTAGAGTCGAAGCTCTCGGGGAACTTAGTGGCAAGCTCATGGTGAAGTGCATCGTGCCGCGCCGAGGTAAGCCCATTACTACCCATACCTGCGTTGTAAGCCGACTCATAATCTGCCTGCCCGAACGAAGCCAGACCAACAATCACATCGCCTGCCTGAATGCGTGCATTATCAATCACCTGATCACGGCGCATCCGTATAACCAAAGTATTATCCAAAATGATGGTTCGGACAAGGTCTCCCACATCAGCGGTCTCTCCGCCCGTACTTTGGATGTTTAGCCCATAGTGGCGCAACATGGCCAGGAACTCCTCCGTACCTTCAATGATCTCGCCAATGACCTCGCCCGGAATCAGTTTTTTGTTCCGACCAATAGTTGAAGAAAGTAACATTGTACCAGTCGCCCCTACGCACAAGAGGTCATCCACGTTCATCACGATAGCGTCCTGTGCCACGCCACGCCATACCGAAATATCGCCTGTCGTTTTCCAGTACAGGTAAGCGAGTGAGGACTTTGTTCCCGCCCCATCAGCGTGCATGATATTGCAGAACTCAGGATCATCGGCCAGTAAATCGGGGGTAATTTTGCAGAATGCCTTCGGAAATAAGCCTTTATCCAAGTTCAGAATGGCTTTGTGAACGTCTTCTTTTTGGGCGGATACGCCGCGCTGTGCATAACGGTTGCTCATAGAGACAAAAGTAGCATTTTTCCTAGAAACTCAGGTTACGGACGAGTAGCTCCTTATTCCTTTGAAGAAAGTCAGGCTGAAAATATATTTTTTGTTCGCTCAGGGGAAATTCCTTATTTTAACGTGACATCAACTTTTCAACCCATGCCTTTTTGGAAAAATCAATTTATAGAGGTCATTGAGTGGCTTGACCCTACCCCCGATACGCTTGTTTATCGCTTCCCCGATGAGGATAACGAGATCAAATACGGCGCACAGCTAACGGTTCGTGAGAGTCAGCACGCCGTTTTTATCAACGAAGGAATGCTTGCTGACATTTTCCCTCCCGGACGGTTTACGCTCAGTACGCAAAATATGCCTATTCTGACAAACTTAAAAAATTGGAAGCATGGCTTTGAAAGCCCCTTCAAGGCAGAGATATATTTTATCAATACGCGAATGTTCACGGATAACAAGTGGGGGACACCAAACCCAATCATGCTCCGTGACCAAGATTTTGGTATCGTACGGGTGCGCGCATTCGGAAATTATGCTTTTCGTATTGGTGATCCTGCCAAGTTTTTGACAGAAGTAGTCGGGACAGATGGACGTTTTACGACCGAAAAGATCTCGAATCAGTTACGCGGTTTAATTGTCACGCGATTTAGTGATGCGATTGCCGAAAGTAAAATCCCTGTTTTGGATATGGCAGCAAACCTTGACGAACTTTCGGCTTACGTCAAGAGGCAAATGATACTAGACTTTGATAAATACGGAGTTGATATTGAAGAGTTCTTGATTCAAAATATCTCACTTCCGCCCGAAGTTGAGGAAGCTATGGATAAACGCTCCCAGATGGGCGCATTGGGCAATTTGGATCAATATACGAAGTTTCAGGCGGCTAACGCGATGGAAAAATCCGCCGAAAAAGGTGGATCAATGGGACAGGCTATGGGCGCAGGGATGGGTTTTGCGATGGCAAACCAGTTCGCGCAACAGCAGCAAACAAACCAAAGCGGGCAAGGTACGCCACCACCGCCGCCTCCCGTGGCGCAGTTTCACGTTTACTTGAACGGACAACAAATGGGACCTTACGGAATGCCACAGCTTCAGCAGATGGTACAGTCGGAGCAGCTTACGCGTGAGATTTTGGTTTGGAGGCAGGGACTAGCCAACTGGACAGCAGCGGGGCAGGTACCTGAACTTGCGAATCTTTTTGGGGCAACACCGCCGCCGCCACCGCCCATGTAGCGGAAATCTAGACTTTTACGCCGACGACCAAAATATCGTCGGTTTGTTGGCGACCACCTCGCCACTCTTCAAATTCATGAATTAAAGCAGCCTTCTGAGCCTTCATCGGTAGGCTGTTATTCTCGTGCAGGAACTTACGAAACCGCTTACTGAGGTATTTTCGATTTTCTTCGCCCCCAAACTGATCCTGAAAGCCGTCTGAATAGAGGTAAAAAATATCTCCCTTTTTCATATCGAGCGTGTGCATCTGAAAAATTTTCGGACGATTTTTGAATGGAAGACTTCCCAGCGGATAGGGCGAGCCTTTAATGACCTCCATTTTTCCGTTCCGAACGCGGCAAAGGGGGTTTTTCGCACCTGCGAACTGGACTTGTTTACGCTTTTCATCAATTACCAAGATACTCATGTCCATTCCATCGCGTACGCTCCCGCTTCCATGTGTACCACGCACCCCATGAAGACGTTCTTTGATACGTTTATCAAGTCGCTCAAGGATGCGATCAGGGCGTGTTATGGATTGCGCGTTTACGATTTCATCCAAAAAGTCATTTCCCATCACTGTCATAAACGCCCCCGGAACGCCATGCCCGGTACAGTCTGCCGCTACGATGATTCGTTTGCTGGGCACGATTCTGTAGTCTTCTTCTCCACCAGGGTTCGGCTTGAGAATCATCTCCTTGTGGCTTTTTACCTCCGCAAACCAATAAAAATCCCCCGAAACAATGTCTCGTGGCGCAAAGTAAATGAAGGCATCCTCAAAGTTTTTTGTCACACTTTTGGTATCTCCCAGAATGGCATGTTGAATGCGTTTGGCGTAATTGATACTAGCGGTTGTTTTTTCTCTTTGAATGCGAATTTCTTCGTAGGCTGTCGCTAGGTTCTCATTTTTATGGGTTAGTTCGCGCTCCTGAATTTTGAGTTTATCGTTGAGTTTGGTCAAAAACTCATTGGCTGCGGATATTTCTTCGGCGTTTTGGCGAAGTTCCTGTTCTTGTTCACGAAGTTCCTCGTTACGCGACTGAAGTTCCTCAGTGGTTTGCTCAAGTTTTTGGGTTCTCACACGCACCGTTTCCTCAAGGTGATTTAACAAAACGCGTTTTTCCTCAAAAACCCGGCTCACGGTTTCAAACCAACCGATCCATGCTTTGGGTACGCCTTTCAAGTCAGATTTTCGAGAGGCTTCTTCCTCCGAGATATGCTGTACAAGCCGTCGGGCGGGTTCGATGTAATGTTGTTTTGTCTGGTAGCTTGCGACTCCCAAGACAATAAAAATTCCGATGCCTAACAGCAAAAACATCCAAATCATGTCCCGTGCAATT
>CAZNAK010000359.1:0-1496 GCA_964570645.1 uncultured Cytophagales bacterium
TTCCTACCCAGACGTTTTCCTGTGCGTCCACACTCACACACAAGGCCGACTGGCTGCTAAATCCTTTTCGGTCATCAAAAATTTCCCAACGGACTTTGTTCCATTTTGCCAGTTTTTCTCCCGCTAACCACATATTTCCTAAGCGATCAAAGTACACCTCCGTGATTTTACCCATCCCTGAGGGAATGTCCACTTCTCTCCATTCGTCACGAGTATTTTTTTTCCATAGGACGGCCCGCCATTTGCCATTCAGCCCTGCCGCCCAAAGCTCGTTATTGTGCAGGCACAGTGCTGTTGTCTGTCGCATAAAACGTTCGCGCTCAAAGCGTCCGTCTGCTGAGTAGCTTTCGAGTCCTTCGTCAGTACCGATCCATTTGGTTTGGCGGTTATCAACAACAACGGCATACACTTGGTCACTATTTAATTTACTTTTCTTGCGGTTAAATATCTCAATTTGTCCTCTTGCGCTTACTTTCCAAAGCCCTCCGCCTAGAGTAGCGACCCAGGCTTGGTTGCGTTTGTCTACGGCCAAATCTGAAATCAGAAACAGTCCATTTCGAGAGAAGTCAAAAGGAACGAACTCACCCGCTTCGTTTTCGACCAGCAGATTACTACTATATCCCGAAAGCCATTTTTTGCCGTCGGGTGCAGTACGAATGCAGGTAATTGGCGTTTTGAGGACGCTTTCACGCCGAAAAACCGCTTGTTCTTTTTCGTTTGTCAGCCGAACAAGACCGCGTTCGCCTGCAATCCATTTCTCGTCGGTTGTTGGGGAAACCCATACATCGTGAATTGCTTGAATAGGCAAACTACGGAATCGCTCAAAAGGCGTTTGAGAAAATGTCGTTAGTGTACAACTAAATAAGACACAAAAAATTTGTAGTTTCATGGTTTAATTATCGTTTTGAAGTTGATGAACTTCAATCTTGTCACGTCTTGTATTTTCCTTGCTCTTCTGGAGTAGAGAGGCAAAATAAAGAATTTATGTGACAGGAAGGCTTGAAACACCCTGCAAGAAATGTACGAGTTTACCAAAATAGAACGCATCAGTCCCGCCCTTCGTCCTTCCAACGAGCGGATTCACAACTTTAGTGAAATTCAGGAGCAATACACCGAGGAAGAAACCGCCGCACAAGCCAGCCGTTGTGTACAATGTGGAAACCCCTATTGTAGTTCTACGGGTTGCCCGTTAGGAAACTACATCCCGCAGTGGTTAAAATTTATCGCCGAGAAAGACCTCAAACTTGCTTTTGACCTCTCAAACGAAACCTCCCCTTTTCCCGAGATTCTGGGGCGAATCTGCCCACACAGCCGCCTGTGTGAGGGCGCGTGTACGCTGAATGATGGTAACGAGTGGGAGACAATTGGGGCTATCACGATTGGCTCTATTGAGGTGGCGATCTCGGAGCAAGGTTTCCGGCGGGGTCTTACGCCAACCTTTGCACCCTTGCTAGCAGAAAAAACGGTTGGGATTATCGGCTCGGGACCGGCGGGGG
>CAZNAK010000359.1:1506-3372 GCA_964570645.1 uncultured Cytophagales bacterium
GGGGCTTTCTTGCGCGCATTTTCTGCTTCGGGCAGGCATTAAACCCGTTGTCTATGAGCGTTCCGACAAAGCTGGCGGTTTGCTGAGCTATGGGATTCCTAACTTTAAGCTCGAAAAAGAGGCTGTCCAGCGTAGAATTGCGATTTTGGAAGAGGCAGGTATGGAAATTCATCTAAATAAAGAAGTTGGTAAGGATATTTCGTTTGAAGAGATTCAAGGGAAACATGATGCCGTTTTTTTAGCCATAGGCGCATTGCAAGGACGTGTCTTGGATGCCGACAGCTATAACACGCCAAACTTGTTCATGGCAATTCCCTTCCTGACTAACGCCCAGAAGCAAATTACAGAACAGCCTTACGACAAAAAATATAATGTTCGGAACAAACGCGTCTTGGTGATCGGAGGTGGTGATACGGCCATGGACTGTGTCCGAACGTCCTTACGCTTGGGAGCCTTGCAGGTGCAATGTTTGTACCGACGTGACGAAGAGAATATGCCGGGCAGCCGAAAAGAGTTTTTAGCGGCCAAAGAAGAGGGCGTACTTTTTGCCTTCCAGAAATCCCCTAAGCGACTTTTAGCCGATGAAAGTGGGCTACTTATCGGTGCTGAGTTCATTGATATACAACTCATTCCACAGGAGCAGGGGCGAGATCGGATCGAAGAGGTTGCGGGAACCGAGCAAATTTGGGAAGCTGATGTAATCATTCTTGCACTGGGCTTTAGCAACGAACGCCTTCCGTTTTTGGAGAAAAATGGTATTCAACTCAACGAATGGGGAGCTATTTACACGGACGAAAACCAACAAACCACCAAAGCGGGGGTCTTTGCGGGGGGAGACGGCGTTCGTGGGGCTGACCTTGCCGTAACTGCCGCACTAGACGGGCGCGAAGCCGCCTTAAAGATTATTGAATATGTGCTGGGGTAAGGATTGATGTTTTGTGCTAACCGCTCTCTCACCTATGAACCCTACCCACGCCCGCTCGTTTATGGGGGTAACGACACAGAAACCATAAAAAGTCGTGTAAGTTGCCTATGGATTTTCTAACTTGCCCGCATGGATAATTCGACCTCCCAAAAGGACGTAATGTCAACACTAAGTCCCACTAAGGTACTCATTCCTGTGGCCTTTGGGTTGGCAGCCGCTATTTATCTGTTCGTTAGTGAGGTAAATCTTGACGAACTCTCTCAAAACCTTCAAACAGCTAGTGTGGGATGGTTTTTTGCAGCTATTTTGGTCTTACTCGTCCGTGATGTGGGGTATATGTACCGTATCCGCGAGCTTTCTGACCGTGAGTTTTCGTGGAAAAGTTCCTTGTATATTATCTTACTCTGGGAGTTTGCCTCCGCCGTAACCCCTTCTGTTGTGGGCGGAACTGCCGTTGCGGTGTTCATCCTGAACCGTGAAGGCGTAAAATTTGGACGTGCCATGGCTCTGGTGATGCTGACAGCCTTTTTGGACAATATGTTTTTCTTGGTTTTCTCGGTACTGATGCTCATCGTCACCGGCTCAAACGCTTTCCCTGAGCTCAACCTCAGCGAAGGATGGGGCTTTATCAAGGAGTATGGTTTGCAAGGAACATTCGCGATTAGCTACGGGCTAATTTTCCTTTACACCCTTATTTTTGCCTTTGGGCTTTTTATCAACCCACGCGGTTTTAAGTGGCTACTCGTAAAAGCGACTTCATTCAGACTTACCAAACGTTGGAGAAGAGGAGCGGTACAAACGGGTAATGACATTCAGGCAGCCTCGGAGCAACTGAAAGGAAAGCAGCTTTCGTACTGGTTAAAAGCGGTTTTATCAACGATTTTTATTTGGAGTGCGCGTTACTTTATCTTGAATTGCTTGGCACTTGCCTTTGTAGATTT
>CAZNAK010000360.1:0-3354 GCA_964570645.1 uncultured Cytophagales bacterium
GGGACATTGGCAGCGCACATTGCGGCAGGAGATCGAGTTGGTGTCGTTGATTTTACACGTGGCGAACTCGGAACACGCGGAACCGCCGACATCCGCGACCGTGAGGCAGCAGAATCTGCAAGGATTTTGGGTTTGGCAGTGCGTGAAAATCTAGGGTTCCGAGATGGGTTTTTTGAAAACGATCACGACCATTTGATGGCTTTGATCCGTAAAATCCGAAAATATCAGCCTACGATACTCCTTGCTAATGCGCCTATGGATAGGCATCCCGATCATGGACGTGCCGCTCGTATGGTCGAAAAGGCGTTTTTTTTGTCAGGACTAATGAAAATTGAAACAGAAACCGTCGATGGCAAGTCGCAGGAAGCGTATCGCCCCGCAGTTTTGTATCACTATATCCAAAGCGAATACCTTCAGCCTGACTTTGTGGTGGACGTAACTCCATTCTGGGGAAAAAAGATGGAGGCAATTCGGGCGTTCAAATCGCAATTTTTTAACCCACAACAGTCCGACGAACCCGAAACCTTTCTTTCTACACCACAATTTATGGAATTTATCCTCGCTCGGGCAAAAGAATACGGGCAGTCCATTCGTGTACAGTACGGCGAGGGATTCCTAAAAAACCGGCAAGTCGGTGTTCAAAAACTTACAGATTTAATCTAAAATCAAGCTATGGTTATCATTACAGGAGGTACAAAAGGAATTGGAAGAGCATTAGTTGAGCGGTTTGCGCAAGCTCAAAAAAATATCGTCGTTTGTGCGCGCAACGAGACCGATCTTGCCGCCCTCAAGTCAGAAACTGAGGCAAACTATTCCGTAAACGTACACACCAAAGTTACCGATGTCTCGGATAAGGCGGCAGTGCTAGAGTTTGGGCAGTTTGTGCTAGAAAAAGACGAACCCATTGAGGTTTTAATCAATAACGCAGGTGTTTTTATTCCTGGAGCCGTCCATGAGGAAGAGGACGGCACGCTCGAAACCATGATCGAAACAAACCTTTACAGTGCCTATCATTTGACGCGGCAGCTTCTTCCCGAGATGATGACCGAAAAATCGGGAGATATTTTCAATATATGTTCCATTGCCAGCCTTATAGCTTACCCGAACGGCGGCAGCTATTCTATTTCCAAGTTTGCCATGTACGGAATGAGCAAAGCACTACGCGAAGAAATGAAGCCGCACGGTATCCGCGTATTTTCGGTGATGCCCGGGGCAACCTACACGGCAAGCTGGGAGGGTGCTGATATCTCAGAAGATCGCCTTATGCCTGCCAGCGATATTGCCGAACTCGTGTTTGCCACACACCAACTGACGGGGCGTTCGGTGGTAGAGGATTTAGTGATTCGTCCGCAACTTGGTGATTTGTAACTCAAGCGTAAAATAATGCCTATGGGATCCACTCTTATTGAAACTCCACTTCGCATCACACCCGAGGAATACCTTCGGATTGAGGAACTTGTAGAGGTTCGCTTAGAGTATGCTGATGGACTAATTATTCCGAAAGAAGGAAGTAAGCCTCTACCAAACTGGGTGGTTAATGAATTATTAAAACCTGACTTTGATGAAAATGTACTAAACTTTGAGTTTCCGATGGCAACACAAGCCCATGATGACCTCATGCTAAACCTACAACGCTTACTCTACCTGGAAGCCAAAAATGTAGAGGGCATCAAAGTTTATGGTCAAGGTCCAAAAATATACGTATCACTGAGAGGAAAATGTCGTGTTCCTGATGTTACAGTCTCACCCGATAAAGCTAGGCAAGTCTTCGAAAAAGATCGCCTTGTCAACCCCATGGCAATATTTGAGATGCTCTCCGACTCCACAGCAAGTAAAGATCACAACGAGAAACTTGAGGAGTGTTTGAGTATTGAAAGCCTTCAAGAGTATTTTTTGGTCTCACAGGATGAAATAAAAATCGAACGTGACCGACGTAATGAAGGGGAACGTTGGGAATATGAAGTTTTTCGTCTTGGAGAACTTCCTATTGGTAGCATTGATACAAAATTAAAGTTGGAGGCGATTTATGAGGATATTTTTTAAAGAAGAACTATGTCCATCCAAATTGAAAACTTAAGTAAAATTTACGGCACACAGACAGCCGTTGATGATGTTTCTTTCACCGCAAAAAAAGGACAGGTCACAGGCTTTCTCGGACCTAATGGCGCAGGAAAGTCCACTACCCTCAAAATTGCAACCTCTTATCTGCCGCCAAGCTCAGGAACCGTACGGGTGTGTGGGCGCGACGTAGTGAAAGAAGCCGCAGCCGTTCGTCGCCTTATCGGTTACTTACCCGAACACAACCCGCTTTACTTAGAGCAGTACGTATGGGAGTATTTAAGGTTCATCGCGAAGCTCTACAAAGTCTCAGATGCTAAAAGTCGGATGGCAGAAACCATAGAACGTTGTGGACTTGAGCGTGAGCAACACAAACAAATTGGGACGCTATCAAAAGGGTATCGTCAGCGAGTCGGCTTAGCACAAGCCCTCCTGCATGACCCCGAGGTATTAATTCTGGACGAACCCACCACGGGACTCGATCCCAACCAAATTGTAGAGATCCGGGAGGTAATCCGTGAAGTAAGCGCAGAGAAGACCGTAATTTTTTCCACACACATTCTGTCTGAAGTCCAAGCCCTCTGCGATCAAGTAGTGATTATCAACAAGGGTAAGATCGTGGCAAACGACACCATGACGGCGCTCAACCAGCGTTCGGGCAATGCTCGGTTCAAAATATCCTTTGCCGAGCCACTAAACGCTCAAAAAATCCAAACCCTTGAAGATGTCAAGGGGGTTGAGTACGATGAAAACGAAAATGCCTTTTGGGTGAACGCTCAAAACGATCCTAGAAAAGCACTTTTCCATCTCGCGGTAGCGGAAAATAATCCTATTTTGGAGCTTAAACAGGAAAAAGAGTCATTGGAGTCTATTTTTAAGGGCTTGACAGGCTGAGTTTATCGCAGCTTATATTTTTTCTCTTTCACAACAAAAAAATTATATTTGTAAGACTTAGAAGTTTGATACCAATCCATAAACACCACACGGAAAGCACACTATCATGAAAAAAGTAATTAACGTTACGCTCGGACGATCAGAGAACGACTATAAGTTCGAGACGAACTTTTTAGGGCACAACTTTACAGTAGAACGTGTAGGCTCCGACGGAGACGACGGTAAAGCTTGGGAATTACTACGCCGCGCACAATCTAAGGCAGATGTAGTGGGCCTGGGTGTCCTTCGCGACCATTATGACGTAGGCTTCCACCGCTTTGAGCTAAAACAAACAAAAGACTTGATGAAAGTGGTGACACGTGTACCCGTCACCTCAGGCGCAAAATTAAGCTATCAGCTACA
>CAZNAK010000361.1:0-1154 GCA_964570645.1 uncultured Cytophagales bacterium
TTACGCAGACGAAAACATGATTTTTTTGTGGGCAGCGACTTACTCCCCCACCATCACGAAAGCCCCCCAGTAATAAGGAGCCTTGTATTTCGCTTTGATCGTTAGCTGCGCCAGATTGAAGGCTTCTCGCTTTGATTTCCCGCTCAAAAGATGGTCATAAAACGTAGTCATCAGTAATTGGGTAGCTTCATCGTCCACCTTCCAGAGCGACATAACAAGCGTTTTTGCACCGGCTTGACGGAAGGCGCGTTGCAGCCCATAAACTCCTTCACCATTCTGAATATCACCTAGTCCGGTCTCGCAAGCAGAAAGAACGACTAATTCGGTTTTGTCAAGATTGAGGTTCATGGCTTCCTGAGCCGAGAGTATCCCGTCTTCTTGTCCGGTTTGCGGATTTTGGCAACCAGCTAACAAAAGCCCACTTCTGAGAAATGGATTTTTCAACAGGCTTCTATCCTCGGCTTCTTGCAGTGTGCTTACTGCGCTGGCTGGCATCGCATTGATAAAAAATCCGTGTGTTGCAACGTGTAAAATCGTAGGGTTTTTGAGTGCTTTTATATTTTCCTCGGTGGCTACTGTATCTTGCAAAAGCGCGGTAGTAATCTTTCTCTGCTTTAACAAAGCATTGATTTGATTCGTCTCCACCTTCGTGCCCTCCAAGACCGGGATAGCGGTTTGCTGCCCGACGACACGTTGCAACGCATTCAAACTTCGGTCTTCGCCATTTACTTTCAGTGTGTCTTTTCCGTTCAGGTTGTAGGCAGGATAGCCCAGCAGATAGATTTTATAGTCGGAAAAGTTCTGGCTCAAATCAGCGGCCGAACCTGCTTGCGCTTTGCGTTTTATCAAGTCCCTGCTACTGGTGATAAGCTGAATACGTTGCTCTTCCAATAAATATGCTCCCGTCTCCGGATTTTTGAGCGCATTCAAACTCACCTTATGGTACACGCCATCGGGCGAGAAGTAAACCGTTGAAAAACCGCCTTTTGACAAACTATCGAGCTTGTCTTGTATCGGTTTCCAGTATTGCTTGTAAGACTTATTATCTTCTACCTGAAATTGAATGCAATTTTGGTAATATGATAGCGCTTCGTTCTCCAGCTCATTCCCGTTTCCTAAAATTAAAAGCTCCGGACTCGCTTTGGTTTTGCCCG
>CAZNAK010000361.1:1164-3344 GCA_964570645.1 uncultured Cytophagales bacterium
TCAAAGCGATATAAACGGTATCGGTTGGGTTGGTTTGTACGTCTTCTTTGACCAACCTGATGATTTCGATGGTAGCCTCGTCTTTGGCAAGGCTTCGTTTAACATCCTGCCAAGTGTATTGTTTTTGGCTTACGTTTTCTTTAAAGAGTGCTGACTGCCTAGAGACCTCTCGTTCCAGTTCGTTTATTTGAGTGGCCATTTCTGTTAAATCAATGCTGCTGTCGCGTTTACTGATTGGCATTTGCAGCAACGAAATGTAATTTTCTTTCTGTGCTTTCCAGTTTTCATACTGGCTTATCAAAGCAGTATCACCACTACTCAAAATCTGATCTTTCATTTTTTGCGTCGAGGCGAAAATGATTGCCTTTGTAAAAAGTTGCTGATCGAACAGATCTTGACTGATCTTCTTGTTCTGAGGATAGTCTTCATAGTAGTAATCGGTAGCAAAATCCGTAAAATCCCTAAAGAAGATGTAAATACTAGAAAAATAATCCTGCCGTTCCGCTTCTGAGAGCGTAGGGAAGAGTATTTTGATTTGATTTCTTTTATTTTGTAGTGCTTCTTTGTGTAGCCTCGCTGCTTTTGCATACGCCCCCGTTCTATGATACAAGAGGGCTAGGTTAGCACAGATGCCCGCATAACTGGGGTGGTCTTTTCCTAGTATCTTCTCTCGTATGCTTTTAGCTTCTTTGTACAGAGGTTCTGCCTTTTGATATAATTCTTGCGTATAGTACAAAACAGATAAGTTATTACAAGCATCAGCATAGGCTGGATGTGCTTTACCCAGTTTTTTTTCTTTAATTTCTTTCGCTTTCAATAGCAGAGGTGCTGCTTTTTGATATAATTCTTGAGCTTTGTATAATAGTGCTAGGTTATTACACCCATACGCATAATCAAGGTACGCCTTTCCGAGTTTCTTTTCTATGATTTGCAAGAACTCTAAATAGAGTGATTCGGCCGCTTCGTACCGCTTTTGTTTTTCATATACGAGAGCCAAACTGTTACACGCATTGGCATAACTAATATCTTCTTTTCCTACTATTTTTTGTTTGATTTCTTTTGCTTCTACCAAAAGAGGAGTGGCGCGTTGGTAGAGTCCCTGAGTTCGGTAAAGAAGCCCGAGGTTATTGCAAATTTCTGCATAATCAAGACTTTCTTTTCCCCGTGCTTTTCCTATAATTTCTTTTGCCTCTAAATAAAAGAGTTCGGATTGCTTATAACGTCCTTGCTTTCTGTACAAAATAGCTAAACTATTATAGCTGTCACCGACCTCGTTATGCTGTTTTCCTGATACTTTTTCTTTGATTTCCTTTGCCTCTACGTATAATGATTCAGCCTCCGCATAGTTGCCCTGTGTTTCGTAAAGCGACGCTAGGTTATCACAGGATTGAGCGTAGTCTAGGTGACTCTTTCCCAACACTTTTTCTCTGACTGCTTTTGCCGCTACCCAGAGTGGTTTTACCTTATCGTATTTTTCCTGAAGGTAATAGGTGATTCCTAACATTCTACAAGAAACAGCGTACAAGCTATCCTTACCGTTCTGCTCCTCGGCTACTTGAAGGGCTTTTTGGAGATAAACCTCCGCTTCTTGATAATTGCGCTTTCCCGCTCGTGCTCTTCCAATGCTGTCTAATTCTTCCCAGGATAGCTTTTCTAAGGTAGCTTTCAGGCTATCTAGGTTAGTGGTTTCCTGTGCTTTCAGCAAAGGCAACTGGAACAAACAGAAGATAAAAGCAAATAAGACTGATTTCATGGGGAGTTGATCGTTAATATTTTAATGGATAAAAGGTTATGGATAAATTACTGAGGGTGAAGATACAAAAAATACCCTAAGGGTTTTAAAAACCTTTAAGGTATTTCATTACAAGTCTGCAAGACTTTTGTAGGCTAATACTTTCTACACGCTAAACTCAAAGACTTCCACAAGTGCCGCTCCCTCGCTCTCGGCATCACCTGCAAGAGTAAGTAGCTCCGTGCCTGTACTGACGGTAAAATCTGTAAACTGCCCTGCTTCAATGAGTACGCTATCGGTATCCGTTGTGCCTTCTATGACAAAAGTGGCGGTAAAAGCGATGCCACCCGTATTAGTTACACGAACGGTATCTTGTTTACTGATTGTACCTGTAAGCTCATTGACGTTTGTAAACGCTCTTACGCTGACTTTAAAGCTCTCCTTTGGT
>CAZNAK010000362.1:0-3336 GCA_964570645.1 uncultured Cytophagales bacterium
CAGGTTTAAATATTGCCAACAACGATAACGGACTTTTTGAGGGAAACGTTCGGCTTAGCGTAGTAGATCGCTCTCAGATGGATGACATTGTTGAGGAAATGCTCAAAATTGAAGGGATTGTGAATATTTTTCGAGAAAGTGAGGAAGCCTAACGCTGCTTTAAATGTCAGAGATTAGTAAACCTTCTTTTTATCTATTCCATTGAACTCAATGCCCTAAAAGAGAGTTATCCTTAAAAATTTCATAACTTCGGGCAGAATATAAATAAATCCTCCCCTCATTCCAACGGTTTTCCATTTTTGAGGGTCTTTTTAGGGAGGGAAGTCCGAAACACAATTTATGCGGTCATACCTTACATGTTCTGAAGATTTGTTGATTGAAGGCTGTCAGCAAAAATACCGAAAAGCCCAACGTGCTTTGTACGAACGGTTTTCGGGAAAGTTGTATGCGATATGTTTGCGCTATGCAAAGAACACACATGACGCAGATGATATCTTACAAAAGTCGTTCATTAAAGTTTTTGAACACATCGATCAGCTTGAGGAGAAGGGCGCACTTGAAGGGTGGTTACGCAAAATTGTCGTGAATACCGCTCTAAAAGAGTATCGTCGAAAACTCGATCAGATGCATAAAGAAGAGGTTACAGACCTCAATTACAGCAACACGGTAACTAACCTGACGATGAGTCATCTGAGTTATCAAGAGCTATTGAAATTAATACATCAACTCCCCGAACAGTGTCGGCTGGTTTTTAATCTTGTCGCCATCGAAGGGTACAAACATCGTGAAGTTGCCGAGATGCTCGACATCGCGGATGGTACATCAAAGTCTCAGTACTCACGTGCCAGAAGTTTACTGCAAGAAATGATTGCCACCGAAGAAGAACGCTATGTCAGACAAATCATTCGATAGCGAACCAAAAGAAAACCTACGGCATTTTGCTGAGGTTTCCATCGCACCCGCACCTGCGTTCTGGGATAAACTTGAAGCGCAGTTGGATTGGGATGATGAGGTACGGGCTACGCTCTCTTCAGCAAGTCAAACGCCTCCACCTGCTGTTTGGGCAGCGATTGAAGAAGCCCTTGGTGAAGAGGATGAAAAGCCAGCTATTTTACTCTGGTGGCGATGGGCGGCGGCAGTGTTACTTTTAGCTTTATTGGGTGTAGTTACGTTTTACTGGCGTAACACACAAACTAACGAAGAAGAACTTCAAGTTGAGCAGCCACAACAGAGAAAACAGGATACAAGTGAGACTCTCCAGCAAAAAGAGAAAGACAAAGCATCCTCTACGCCTAGTCAAAAAGAAAAACTTTACACGTCTGATGAATTTGAAACTAAAGATAATCAGCGTTTTACAGACATTTCTTCGGATAAGCAAACGACGATCCAGCCACAACTTAACCCGATTACTACTACAACCGATGCGGTTGGATCGTCGATTGTAGTTCCCTCCAAAAAAATCATTACCGCTAATACCCGCGAAGAAGCGACTTTAGTAGAGCTGGAACGCATACCGATGGTTTTTGCACCAAAAACGCTTATTCTACCCCTTCAACTCCAAGGCCGTACGAGTCTGGAGTCGAAAAAACAAACGGCAGTTATCACGCTTACGCCAAAGTGGTTTGTAAACGTACATGGCGGCGGCGGGCAGTTTTTACCGAATTACAGCGGGACATTTGCTGCGGGTTCTATTTCAGTCCTTGGCGCGGACGGTGACAACCTCAGAGAAGTGCTGACAGGTAGCCTACGGGGCACGAGTCGTACTTTTGGGCTAGAAGTCGGACGAAGCCTGGGTAAACGCTGGGTTTTGGTGAGTGGTCTAAACTACATTCGTACAAATTACTCGACACAGATTGCGTTTTACAAAGATGTTTCCACGCCTCTAGCCAGCGACCCCTTTACACGTCAGTTTTTCAGTACCGAACTTACGCAGCAGCAGGAATGGCTTTCTGTTCCCCTGTACTTGGGTTATCAAGTAGGGAAAGGGCGGCTAAATGCCCTTATCATGAGTGGTCTGAGTACAGATGTTTTACTCTCGGAGACGCTCCAAAACGACGGGTTTACGAATGACTTTGTTTATTCTCTCGGAGAGACAAACCGTACAAGTTTTAATTTCCTTCTTGGTACACAACTTCAGTATGCCATCTTACCTAGTCGTCGTCTGAAAGTTATCCTGGACGGACGCTACGAATCGGCGTTTGGCTCTAACCTCAATACTCCGGACGCCACACAAATTCCAGAACGTTATCAGGCGCAATTTGGACTACGCTGGGACTTTTAGGCAAACGAGATAAAGGGTAAAGACTAGTATGAAGTTTTTTCAGTACGCTAAAAGTAATCCTTTGTATCCACTACGATCGTTACGGGCCCATCATTGAGTAGTCGAACTTTCATATCTGCACCGAAAACTCCCGTTTGAATAGGTTTTCCGAGGGCTTCGGAGAGGGAAGTAATCATTTTTTCGTAAAGTGCTTCGGCAATGTCGGGTTTAGCCGCCGCAATAAACGACGGACGATTTCCCTTTTTGGTATCGGCATGAAGTGTAAATTGACTCACCAAGAGCAGGTCTCCTTCAATAGCCTTTAAGGAAAGGTTCATTTTACCCGATGCATCTCCAAAAATCCGAAGGTTGACAATTTTTCGCGTGAGCCAGTCGAGTTCTTCTTGCCCATCCTCATGCCCAACACCCAACAAGACAAGCAATCCCTGCCCGATTTCTCCTGTAACTTCACCCTTGACCGTAACGCTCGCTTCCGAAACCCGCTGAATGACTGCTTTCATACGTTTTTTGACTTCCATGTACGCTGGGCATTGACGGCATCTTTCTTGCGGAAGGCGGCTTCTAAGTCAACCTCAAAATGATTAGCTAAGTCCATTAGATAACTAAAAACATCAGCAAGTTCCTCTTCAAGCGACCATTTACGGGCTTTATCTTCCTCAGCGTACAGCTTTCTTTGCTCACGGATTGCCTTGGCTAGTTCTCCGACCTCCTCGCTGAAAAGTAGAAACATCTCAAGGTCGGTATTTTTATCCCAACCGCGTTCAGCGCAAACGGCTTTGAGGTAGGATTGAATTTCGGGTAAGGTCGGATTCTGTTTTAACTCTAACATTATTCGTCTTCGGTTTTGGCGGCATAACGGATTTTGCTAAGGTAAAAAACTCTGCGATTATCCAGCCTACTGCCGCGTAAACGTTGGTAGCCCGAGAGAATAAAATGATCATCGTACCAAAAGGCAAGGTTCTCGTTCTCACGTGTCCCCACCTGAATAGAGTCCGCTTGCACCGTTTCCCAGTTGCGGTCTTCGGTAATGGTCTCTGGGTCGCGTTTTTCGGACC
>CAZNAK010000363.1:0-3329 GCA_964570645.1 uncultured Cytophagales bacterium
TTTAGCGTAGTGCTGAGGGTTTCTTTGTTTGTATCGCGCCCTGCTACCAACCGAAAAGCACGTCGCGTGCTGTCCAGCCATATCGTTTCTACAAAAAGGTTCGATAGCCCCTTTTTCTGTAGCTTTTTCCCCTGTACCACCGCCCGCACAAGGTTATTGTAAGAGGCAATTTGAACGGTGTATGTATCTCTTTCAGGGGCAGAAGACAAGGCAAAAGAAAGGATAGCCACACCAAAAAGTAAAAGCAGGTGTCTGGTGTTGAGTCGTTGTGTTTTCAAGTTAGGAAGGATTTTAAAGGTTCATCGCTGATAAAATCATGGCTAAATTTAAGGCAATTTTAAACTTTCTACAAGTCCAAAGAAAACAAAACCGATACCGTACCTTTTGCGTTTGTTGTATTGAAGCATAACTTCCAACCCTATGTCTAAGCAACTAAATAACATTCTAGTCATTGACGATAACGAAGATATTCTCTTTGCCCTCAAGATGCTTTTGAAGCGCGTGGCAAAAGCCGTAATCATTGAAAAAGACCCACGGAAAATCCCCTTTTTACTCAACCATGACACCTACGATGCCATCCTACTGGATATGAACTTTGTCGAGGGTACGACCAGCGGCAAAGAAGGTTTTCGGTATTTGGAAGAGATAAAAGAACGCGCCCCGGAGGCTAATGTACTAATGATTACGGCTTACGGGGACGTAGAAATGGCGGTTAAGGCACTGCGGATGGGGGCAACGGATTTTATTCTTAAACCTTGGCAAAATGATAAGCTCATCGAGACAATCCTAGCCTCTGTAAACCGCCATAAGGAGGATACGTCTGAGGATACCGCAACGCCCTCTAAGCCCGTCTCAGCACAGGAAACCGAGGCGTTCAATAATATCATTGGAGAGAGTGAGGCGATGCAAAATATCTTCACGATCATCCGAAAGGTCGCGGTTACGGATGCTAATGTGTTGATTTTGGGGGAAAACGGAACGGGTAAAGAGCTAATTGCGCAGGCCATCCATGACCTTTCGCCGCGTCGGGAGAAGCCTTTTGTCAACGTAGATATGGGCGCAATCACGGAGACACTTTTTGCCAGTGAGCTTTTTGGGCATAAGAAAGGCGCATTTACGGATGCAAAGGAAGATCGCGCAGGACGATTTGAAGCCGCAAATAAAGGCACTCTGTTTTTAGATGAGATTGGAAATTTACCCATGTCCTTGCAGTCCAAACTCTTGACGGCGTTGCAAAAACGACAAGTCATTCGGGTCGGGACAAACAAGCCAATCCCCGTGGATATTCGTCTGATCAGTGCGACCAACATGCCGCTGTACGAAATGGTCAACACGCAGGAGTTTCGGCAAGACTTAATTTATCGGATTAACACGGTTGAAATCAAACTGCCCCCTCTGCGGGATCGCCTTGGGGATATTCCACTTTTGGCGAACCACTTCCTGAAAATTTATGCTAAAAAGTATGAGCAGGGCAAGAAGAAGTTTTCTTCGGCAGCCATGAAAAAGCTGCAAAAGTATCACTGGCCGGGTAATATCCGCGAGCTGCAACACGCCATCGAGCGGTCTATCATTATGTCGGACGAACCCGAATTACAGCCGGGGGATTTCCTCTTTTTACTTCAGAAAGAGGAAGCACAGGAGCTTGACATCCATGACTATAACCTTGAAAATGTTGAAAAGCTCGTCATCCAAAAAGCCATCAGTAAATACACAGGTAACATCTCACAAGCCGCAAAGGCTTTAGGCTTGACACGTGCTTCGTTGTACCGTCGCCTCGAGAAATATGGATTGTAGGTTCTGTGGGTTCTCGCACCTCACATAAAGATTTTGCTAAACAAGTACGTCATTTTTATGAGTGCTTGGTACGGGACTGGAAGGAGTTCCGGCGGTTCGACTCGAGTATCAAACCCTTTTATGAGGACATAGGCGAAAAACAGAAGGTATTTATTGAGTTGTTAGAGCTTGAAAACCGTCGGATAATCGCTGCGGCCGCGTTTCGAGAAGCGGCGAATCAGCAGATCCCCGCTGCCAGAGAAGCCTACAAGGCACTGCGGGCAGAAGTAAAAGAAACCCAGACAAAGAAGCTTTACGATTCTTGTGACTTTGGGAAATACCTAAAGGTCAGGAACTCGCCTAATAAACTGATCTCATTCTGGGAGAATTTGGCTATCAGAACAGAAAGTCGAAACTTAAAAACCTTTGCTACCTTTCAGACGCACGTAATTGAGCTTGTTTCACTCAAAAAGGCACGCGACGAAGCAGAAAAAAAGTATCTGGCTGATGTAGCGAAACGCGATAAGCTCAGAAAAGAGCTGTATGGGCTGATACTACTTGCCTCTACGCAAGGGAAGCGCATTTTCAAGGGTTGGGACAAGCGTAGGTACAAGGATTATTTCCTTAAACAAACACCCTAAGATTCCTTTGGAGTCTTAGGGTGTTTGTTTAATCAGCTTGTACGAAGGAAACGCGAATTAATTCACATCCCACCACATTTTTGTAGTCATATTGTTGAATCCAACCGCTGCAAAGCTACTGTTTACGCCTTCCTCTGAGGCAGGGTAGAAGGCACGTACTGGAATCATATTCATAACTGCTGCTGCGGGAACCTCCAAAGCAGGTGCGTCCAAACGACGATGCTCTGCCCAAGCTTCCAGCCCGTTGCTGTAAAGTGCGATCCACTTCTCGTAAGCAATGCTTTCGATACCGTTGTACGCATTAGCAGACAAGTATGCACTAGCCTGATCGCCTACGTTCCAATAATTCATAGATTCTGTAACAGCCGTATTGTAGTAGTTCTCTGCGTTACCGCTGATGATACCGCGTTCTGCCGCCTCTGCCAAGAAAAAGTTTACTTCCCAACTTCCCATCAGTATTGCAGGCTCTGTGGCCTGACGAAGACGGTCGTTCGGACGAGAAGACTCCAACTTGAGTTCAAAAGACTCGCCGTCTGTTAAGCCGTAGGGGATTCCGACAATTTCACCATTGATATTTGGGTTCGCATACATGGTCAGACGTGGATCGTTTGTCGCTGTCATCGCACTGACAAGTGGAGTGGACATAGAGAAGTCATCACGTGTAATCGCATCGACAAAGAACGGGTTGGCAATCAACTGGTCTGCTCCAAAACGGAAGAGAGCATTCTGTGCATTCGATGTAATCAAATCGCCTGCCGCTGCCTGAGAAACGACCGTAGAAGCCATAGACGGATTGGCGTCAACCATACGCATTCCCAAACGTAGTTTGAGTGAGTTGGCAAAACGCGCCCAAGCTGCCATATCACCACCAAAGATGATGTCATTACCGTCATAGCCATTGAGAACATCATCGCC
>CAZNAK010000364.1:0-3323 GCA_964570645.1 uncultured Cytophagales bacterium
ACTTACAGCTATTTATTTAAAATCCCTACTACAGGATTACGTTTTTTTACGGTTTATGGCCCTTGGGGAAGACCCGATATGGCACTTTTTCTTTTCACTAAGGCTATCCTTGCGGGCGAGCCGATTAAAGTATTCAATTACGGCAAAATGCAGCGCGACTTTACTTACATAGATGATATCATTGAAGGCGTGACAAGAATCCTTCGTAAGCCAGCGAAAAGCGATCCCATGTGGAAAGGTGACGCACCGAATCCGAGCAGTTCTATTGCTAACTACCGTGTATATAATATCGGCAATAACAACCCAGTGCAGTTGATGGATTTTATTGACGCTATTGAAAAAAAACTTGGTAAACCAGCGATAAAAAACATGATGCCTATTCAGCCCGGAGACGTACCAAGTACTTACGCCGATGTAGAAGCACTCGTTCGTGATTTTGAATATAAACCGCAAACTCCTATTCAAGAAGGCGTTAATAAATTTATTGACTGGTACCTGAAGTATTATAATGCTTAGATTTTCCTTTACGAAGAGGAAGGCATAACGCTACGATCTGCCTCAGGGGTAGCACCTCTTTGTGATCGCTGGTAATCTTTGTATAAAGTAGTCTGCTCAGTAGAATCTCGGTGTGCTAAATCCAGCATTCCAAACCCTTGTTCTGTGAAAGACCCCAGACCAGAAGTAAAGACAAATTCCTGAACTTCTTTTACAGCATGAAGTGTCATCGGAAACGTGTAGCCGCGTAACTCGTGCGGTCGTCCGTTTACGCTCACCTGATAAACGCGAGAAAACTTCTTTTCGCGACTTCGTAATTTTGCCAAATAATGCTTATCGGGAACGACTTGAAACTGATAAAATTCGGCGATCTGATCGGCGGTATAGCGACCAGATTTCTCGATACGAGACATTGTCGTTTCATACAATAGGTCCGAAAACTCATTCCTATCGGGCTCAATAAACGACTTGAGCGTACTGTTTTCCTGAAAACGAGCCACAGGAATAATCGGCGACATACAAATAAACTTCATCGCTGACTCAAAATCGGGTAGCCGTTCGACTTCGGCACGGACAGGCTCAAGCTCAAGCCCTCCAACCTCCCAAAGGTCACGTCCAAACAAGGCATCTAGTAACTTATCAACTGTACGCTGAGAGGCACAGGCAAACACTAAAGTCACAAGTTTTGAACAATAATGAAGCCCCTTACGACTAATGCGTGTCTGACCTTTTAGCCCCGAAAAATGATAGTTCAAAGCGGAACTCTGGGAAGGCGCTTGAGATAAAATATGCTCAATGATCTCTCCAAAAAGGTGCTGATGAAAAAATGGTAGTGTCGCCCCTCTATTTTTTAACGAAAAAATAATCCTAATCCTCACAATTCCCAGGTTTTTTTGCACAGCTAATATTTTGTATGTGAAGAGTGTTTGGCGAAACATATAAATTTATGACCAATCATCTGGATTGATACGGCCTGCGTTTCTGGCGGGCAATAAACCAGCCGAAAGTGTAATGGCAAGCACGGCTACTGCTGTAATTAGAAAGTCATTCGCCCGTAGTTCAACGGGATAAGCCGAAACAATAGAAGTTTCTACACCAAGTTTTACAATTTCAAACCTTGCTTGTATAAATACAACGATAAAACCCAGTAATAAGCCCAGCCCCGTACCTATTCCCGCAATAATTGCACATTCCCAAATAAAAATTTGCCGGAGAAGCCCCCGCTTTGCCCCCAAAGAACGCAGTACGGCAAGGTCTTTACGTTTCTCGATAACCAACATGGCCAGTGAGAAAAAAATATTGAAGGAGGCCACTGCAATAATCGCAGCGAAGGCTAAGAAGGTAAACAAACGCTCAATTTTGAACGCCCGCAATACAATCGCCTGTTGTTCGTCCGCATTTTGAATAATGAGGTTGGGAAAATGAGTTTGCAACTGAGCCTGTATATTTTTGATACGGCTCCCCTCTGACGTTTTTAATTCTATCGAGCTAACAACCGAGTCTTTTCCTGTAAGTTCTCGCGCAAAACTGATGGGAACAAGTACGTGGCTTTCGTCGAATTGCTGCTCCACGGCCAGCACCCCGCCTGGATAAATTGGCTGGCGACGAAAATTTTTGGATGGATTGGACACAGAAAGTTTATTTTCGGGATACCAAAATACCATTGGTGCAGGAACGCCATTGAGCGAAACACCAAGTTGGGAGCGTACACCCGCACCAAGTAAAGCCTGTGGTTGACCTTTATCGTCTTTTAAACGAAATACCCCTTCTTCAAGATAATCTGAAAGCTGATTTTGTACACTAAAGTTGTCTGACACACCTTTCATCTTAACGACAATCTGCGTGTCTCCATAGCGGAGTAAAGCGTTGTCTTCCAATACTTCTGTCACGGCTTTTATGCCTTCAATATCAGCGACTTCTTGTTGCATTGAGTCCGAGAAATAAAATGTTTTACCCGTTTTAGGTATAATTTTAAGTTCAGGATTGTGCGCCGTGTGTAGCGTTCGCGTAAGTGTTTCTAGCCCGTTAAAGGTAGAAAGTACGATAATTAAAGCCATAGTGCCAACGGCGACAACCAACATGGAAAGGTTCGTCAGGATATGAATAAAGTTTTTCCGCTTTTTGGAAAAAAAGTAGCGTAAGGCAGTTCGTAGCGCAGTTGGTGACACAAGCATGATTTTTTTTCATAAAACTAGCTTTTTTTCGTTTTCTTTGTCCGTATGAGCGTACTAGAAGCCATTTTAATTGGAATTGTTCAGGGTTTGACAGAGTTTTTACCCGTCAGTAGTAGTGGCCATATTGAACTTGCCGAGGCGATTCTTGATGTAAAATCCAATGGGGATGAATTACTCTTTTCGGTTGTCGTACACGGGGCAACGGCACTGAGTACTATGGTTATTTTTTGGAAAGATATTTTTGGATTACTAAAAGGGTTATTCACGACTTCTTGGAACGAGGAGAAGGAAATGCTTGCTAAAATCGCGCTCTCTATGTTACCTGTTTTGGGAGTGTATTTTACGTACAAAGATGAATTAGAAGC
The DNA here is from genome assembly GCA_964570645.1 of uncultured Cytophagales bacterium. Classification (GTDB taxonomy): domain Bacteria; phylum Bacteroidota; class Bacteroidia; order Cytophagales; family Bernardetiaceae; genus DAISIL01. The sequence continues at coordinate 3,035 of CAZNAK010000364.1, forward strand.
GCTTTTTGATGGTCAAATTCTTCTGGTAGGCTCAATGTTGGTTCTCACAGGGCTTCTTTTGACACTCACCAATTTTTTAGATAAAAAGACGGATCGTCCCGTAAACTTCTGGCAAGCTCTAGTGATCGGTATTGCGCAGGCGATTGCCATCCTGCCAGGTATTTCTCGCTCGGGTTCTACTATCGCTACGGCACTTTTGCTAGGCGTAGGGCGGGAGCAAGCTGCGCGTTTTTCATTCCTGATGGTGCTTGTACCGATCTTGGGAGCAACGGCTCTGAAAGTCAAAGAT
>CAZNAK010000365.1:0-3313 GCA_964570645.1 uncultured Cytophagales bacterium
GGGAGTACGTTCAAAGCCCACAGGTTCAGCTTGCCGAAGCCTTGTGCAACACTTTACCAAAAGGTTTGGACTCGGTTTTCTTCGTCAACTCAGGGAGCGAAGCCATCGAGGGTGCGCTCAAACTTGCCAAGCGTTCTACGGGGCGTTCGGAGTTGATCTCGTGCCGAAAAGCCTACCACGGATCGAGTCACGGAGCCTTATCGGTAGGAGGGGAAGAAGTTTTTAAGCAGGCTTTTCGTCCCCTGTTGCCTGACGTAAGGACGCTTCAATACAATCACATCCCAGACCTTGAAGCCATCACCGAAAACACCGCCGCTTTCCTCATCGAGACCGTGCAGGGCGAGGCGGGCGTTCGTCCTCCTAACCTCTGTTACCTGCAAGCGGTGCGTAAACGCTGTTCTGAAACGGATACGCTCCTCATTTTAGACGAAATTCAGGCAGGATTTGGACGCACGGGAACATTTTGGGCATTCGAGCAATACGGCATCGTACCTGATATTCTGGTCACCGCCAAGGGTATGGGCGGCGGATTGCCGCTGGGCGCGTTTATCTCGGCACGGGAACGCATGAACACCTTCACGCACGACCCTATACTAGGACATATCAGCACTTTTGGCGGGCATCCGGTGTGTTGTGCCGCCTCACTAGCAACTTTACGCACCATTCAGGAGGAAGACCTACTTTCACAAGTCCAAAAAAAGGAACGACTCTTTCACGAACTCCTTGAGCATCCCGACATCCGTGACATCCGCAGCAAAGGGCTATTGATTGCCGTGGAGTTTTCTGACTTTCCGCGTTTACAACGTCTTATCAAAGCGGCGATTCAGCGCGGACTTCTCACCGACTGGTTTTTGTTTTGCGATAATTCCTTACGTATCGCTCCGCCGCTTATTATTACGGAGGAAGAAATTCAATGGGCTTGTAGTCAGCTTATTGCGTCCATCGCGAAGACTGCCTAAACGTAGCAAGGGATCACCTTATTTCTCCTAAATGGTTATCTACTCTTGTCACTGCAAATAGTCAGACACGATAATTGTGCACCTCTACTGCACGCCATTCACACAAACTTAATAAATACCCGCGTGCTTCTCTCACTTGGCTCTGCACAGTTGTGTAGAGGTAGATTGCAGTGGTAACAGGGTATTTTCCCTTTTCTCTCTCACCTCTAATTTCCAAAAGCGAGGGGAATGCCAGTACTACTTTAAACTTCGTAACAATAACTTACATTATACATATTTTAATTTCAGGCTCATGGCTCCTAGAAAAGATAAACTATTCGATGGTTAGCCTCAGAGAGGCGTACCGTTGGTAGATCATCTTGAGGTTCAAGAAATTCAGTAAATTTGTAGAAAAGCTACGCCCATGCTGATAGCCAACCCCATATACGATGTAGTATTTAAGCGACTCATGGAAAATGAAAAAGTCGCAAAGTTTTTTATTGGCACTTTTCTAAATGTAGTGGTGGAGGAGTTGCGTATTCGTCCGCAGGAATTTACTTATACCCAAGAAAAAGAAGGAGAAAAACCAATGGCACTGACAGTTTTTCGTCTGGATTTTATTGCCCTTATCCGGCTTGAAAACGGTGAGCTTCAAAAGATACTCATTGAAATTCAAAAGCCGGGCAAAGAGATAGATTTGATGCGATTTCGCAACTACTTAGGGGAACAATACAAGAAGAAAGATGTAGTGGATGGCGTAGAAGAAGTTTTACCAATTAAAACCATTTATATTCTAGGCTTTAAGCTGCCCACGATAATATCTCCCTGCTTGCATATTGAGCGGCAATATCGGGATATGTTGACCAATCAGACCGTGGATCAACGAAGTCGTTTTATAGAGCGTCTCGCTCATGACAGCTACGTGGTTCAGGTAGAGCGAATGGGTAATAAACACCAGACTAGACTTGAAAAGTTATTGACGATTTTTGAGCAGGCGCATTTCATTGACGAGAATAGTATCCTGAAAAACTATCCCTACGAGTTGGACGAGGAGGAGCTCAAGCTAATGGTTGATATTCTCCATCATACAGGCTCAGACCCCCAAACGCGAAAGGAAATCGAAACAGAGCAGGAAGCATGGCGGACAATAAATGCGATGTTTGAGAGGCGAGAGCGTGAGTTAATAGAGAAGTTGGAAGAAAAAGACCAAGCCCTTAGCCAGAAGGAGTTGGAGTTACAAAGGCAACGCGAGAAAATAGAAGCACTAAAAAAGAAGTTAGGTGGTGAATAAAGCAACACCCTTTCCTAACCCAAAAAAATTAGAGAAAGACGAGGCTTGAAAAAGCACGTATCAATCATGGTGAGGAAGTCTATCGTAGGCTATGCTTTTCAAACCTTACCAACCCGATCCGCTAAAAACTTTATGCGAGGAATCACTACCTTTGTTCGCCATGAGGGTTACTGATTTTTTTGCGGCCATTCCTCGCCTCAACGTTCTAGTGGTTGGCGATGTGATGTTGGATTCGTATCTCTGGGGAAACGTCGAACGGATTTCGCCCGAAGCCCCCGTACCCGTGTTGAACCTCAAACGTACCGAGCGTCGGCTGGGCGGGGCGGCAAACGTAGCGCGTAACGTCAAAGCTCTGGGGGCGATGCCTTGGCTGTGTGCCGTGGTAGGCGACGACGAAGAGGGAAAAACTCTGCTTGATCTTTTGCAAAGTGAGGGAATGCCTATCGAGGGAATTTTGCAAAGCGCAGGGCGACCGACGACGATCAAACATCGGGTTTTATCGGGTTCGCAGCACCTCCTACGTATTGATGCGGAGATAACGGACGCACTTTCTTTGCAGGAGTCAGCCACACTTGTGGAGCGTGTAAAGAAGGTCGGTGAGCGTGCCGACGTACTTATTTTTGAGGATTATGATAAAGGTGTACTGACTAAAGCAAACATTCAGGAACTGATTGCTTGGGCGCGAGGGAAAGGTATTCCTACGGTCGTTGATCCCAAGAAGCGTAACTTTTTGGCTTACACCGATTGCACACTTTTTAAGCCCAATCTGAAGGAACTTAAGGAAGGTCTTAAGACAGATTTTAGTGTTTCGGCGGATGATCTGGCTCCGCTAGAAAATGCGACGAACGTCCTAAGAACCAAACTCAACGCCGATAATGTATTAATTACCCTTTCTGATTTGGGTGTCTTGGCGATGTCCGAAACGACGACTCATCACATCGCAGCGCACAAGCGCGAGATCGCAGACGTATCGGGTGCAGGGGATACGGTAGTCAGCGTCGCGGCGATTGCCCTAGCCTTGGAGTGTTCGCTCGATGAAGTGGCGGCACTTTCTAATCTGTCGGGGGGGCTGGTTTGTGAATAC
>CAZNAK010000366.1:0-3302 GCA_964570645.1 uncultured Cytophagales bacterium
AAATCCCGTGATCACGGGAGCGGCAAAGGACGTTCCCCAAGAAGCATGGATCACTACGTCGGGTTTTAGGTAAGATAAATTTGGCGTGCCCAGACTGCTATATCCTGTCTTAAAACCCTGCGGATTTGTCGCCCCGACAGCCAGCACGTGCTCTGCATCGGCGGGAGCGGAGATAATTCTCCAATCTTGTCGGTTGCCTTCGTTTCCTGCCGAGCAAACGATAATCATCCCTTTTTGTGTAGCGGCGATTTCGGCAGCCCGCGTCGTGATGGCTGTTTTTCCGTCCATTTCTACGACCAAGTAATCTTCTTCGGGATCGTCAAAATCTACCGAATAGCCCAAAGACGTATTGATCAGCCGAACGCCTAAGCTATCCATCCACTCCATAGCCGCGACCCAATAATCTTCTTCTCCTCGGAACTCTTTTGTGCCGTGGTCGGTGCGAGCCAGATAAAAAGTTGACCGAATGGCAAGTCCTTCGCGCTGATTTTTGGCGGAGTCGATGCCCGTCAGATAGCGTAAAACAGTCGTGCCATGATTATCCGAAGGCGTTTGACGGCGGGTGAAAAACTCCTCATTATCGGGCTTCACGTAGTCGCGAACGCCTAAAACTTGATCTTGATTTAGAAGATGTCGCAAAAAACGGCTTCGCTGTACGCCAAAAAAGCCTGCATCAATCACGCCTACGGTCACGCCCTTGCCGGTTAGGTTTCGTTCGAGTAAATAGTTGGCATTGAGTTGCTTAAGCGCAATGCTAGACTTGAAGCTACTGTCTTTTTTTTCCTCGGTGATTCGTAAATCCTGATAAATAGTTCTGATACCAGACACAAAGGGAAGATTTTGGACATCGGCTCGTTGGGTTTCGTTTAAGTATGCCGAACAGGCATTAAGCCACTTGGAAGAAACCTCCGGCTGGATTCCTTCGGCTTTCAACTGGCTTAAAAAGTCAGGATTTACGGGAAGGTCGCTTGCCTGAAAGAGGGGAAGCCCCTGCTTGGCGCGATGCTGATAGGTTTCTGGACTGACCCACGCAGCAGACCGTGCCGTATCCTTGGACGTAAAAAAAATCCAATATTTTTTGGTTTGAGCAAAAGCGTTGGTCTGAATGAAAGCGAGTAATCCAATCAGAAGACCGAAACGGTAAGAGTAATTCATGAGTATTACATTGCTGTTAATACCATGCAAGATAAACGATCCTTGATCTTGAAAAAACTTTTCCCACTTCCCTTGCGTTCACTCCTAGAAAGAAAGTACCACTTTTTATGTACTTTTGAGAAACGAGTTTTAGCAATATGAAATTACGATTAGGCATTCTTTGTTTGTTGTTACTGCTGTTGGATACGGCTCAAGTGATGGCAACACACATTCGGGCAGGAGATTTGGTTGCCGAGCGCATCTCGCAAACTACGCTCACCTACCGATTCACAGTAACCATTTATACTGACGATGAGGGAGTAGAGCCTGATTCTGAAATTTTATTTGACTTTGGAACGGGTGAAGCCGATCAAGCTTTTTTTCCCCGGGTTTCGTCTGAGTTTGTGGGAAATCAAACCACAAAAAATGTCTATATCGCTACGTTTACCTTCCCCGGACCAGGAGAATACCCTGTTGGGGTGATTATCCGAAATCGAAATGCAGGAATTAATAATGTACCAGGGTCAGTTAATGTACCTTTTTACATTGAATCTACCTTTCTGATTACACCCTTCTTAGGACTCAACTCTTCCCCGATTCTTCTGATTACACCCATTGATCAAGCAGCACGAGGAAAGGTTTTTATCCATAACCCGGGTGCGTATGACCCTGATGGCGATAGCTTAGCGTACGTTTTTGTGACCCCAAAGCGTAGTCAAGGAAATCCTGTTGATGGTTTTTTGGAGTTGGACGATCCTTCGTTTGGCGGAACGAGCGAAGCGGGTGGACCGACTACGGCAACTTTGGATTCAATTACAGGAGATTTGGTTTGGGATACGCCCGAGACACTAGGAGAATACAACGTAGCTTTTATTGTGCAGGAGTGGCGTGACGGCGTTTTGATCGGACAGGTTAACCGCGATATGCAGATCATTGTCCGAGACAATCCTAACGATCCGCCCATTATTAACCCGTTGGATACCTGCATTACGGCGGGGGACTCACTGGCAAAAACGGTCATCGCCACCGATCCTAACCTAGATTTTGTGAGTCTTTCTACCTTTGGTGCGCTTTACGAAGACCCCGGCGGTATTGAAGTCCCTCCGAGTAATTACGCCACTTTTGAACTGCTGGGCATACAGCCTCCGTTTGGGGAAGAACGCGCCGAGTTTGGCTGGCAAACGGTTTGTCAGGACGTTCAGCGACAACCTTACACCGCCGTTTTTCGTGCCGAAGACCGCCCCGACCCTGAGGAAGACCGCTTAGTTGATTTAGAAACATGGCAGATCAGAGTCGTTGGCCCTGCGCCCGACACCTTAATTGCAGCACTTGACTCGGTGAACTCTGAGGTCACATTGAGCTGGGAGTCGTACATCTGTCCAAACGCTGAGGTGATGACTATATGGCGGCGCGAGGGCGGCTTTCCTTTTGAGCCTGATAACTGCCAAACGGGGCTACCGGGCTTTACAGGCTATCAGCAGATCGGCGAAGTACCGATTGACTCTTTGAGCTTCACGGATACGGGGCTTGAGCGTGGTAAAACATATTGCTACCGAATTTTTGCCCGCTACCCTGAACCACGTGGCGGCGAGGGATATACTTCCATCGAGGTTTGTGTAACTATCCCGGGGTTGGCTCCTTACATTTTAAATGTTAGCGTTGAGGAGACGAACATCAATAATGGCGAGATTTTCTTGCGTTGGGTACGTCCTTCTGGCTTGGATTCTACCATTTTCCAGCGTCCTTATACTTACCGATTGGTTCGCACGGAGTCTTTTGACTCGGATTTGATTGAGCGGGAGTTACTTCCACGTACTTTTGAGGAGTTTGATACTACGTTCACGGATACAGGGCTGGATACCGAAAACACTATTTACAGCTATCGCTTACAGATTTACACGAACGGCGAACTTATTGACTCTACCGCACGTGCTTCCCGCGTACTGCTCATTGCACAAGGAGAACCTGAACAAATCCAGTTGGATTGGCAGGCGAACGTCCCCTGGGCCAATGTAACGGCTGAGTACCCAAATCATCGCGTGTATCGAAACAGTCCGAGTGCACCTAATACATTTACACTTCTTGATGAGGTGAACGTGTTGACCAACGGACTTCGTTACATCGACAATGATAGTACGCTAATTCCTGAGCAGGAATACTGTTATTAC
>CAZNAK010000367.1:0-1492 GCA_964570645.1 uncultured Cytophagales bacterium
AGCACTTCGTTTGCCCGAGCAAGTAAGTACGGGAAAGGAGGCAAAAACATCCGTTAAACGATTCATACGGGCGTTAAAAGCTTGATAACTAGGCAGGTTAGTCCGCTGTCCAAGAGCTTTTGATATGATGCCGAACGGCATACGTAGTACCTTCCCTATCGTAAATAAATCGCAGATTACTATCAGCAATATCAATGATCATAGTGTACTTGTTGCCTACGTCGCTTACCACCTCCATCTCATAACGCTCTCTAGCCTCATTATAAGAAGGCTTTGATTTGACATAGTAGGTGGACTTGATTGTAGTCGTAGTATGTGTAAACATGGAGAAATCAGCATTGAACTCAAAAAGTGTTGCGTTTTCTTTCTCACTGAGAATCACCCACTCGTCATCAGTATCACTCCAATACGCATCAATTCTCTCATCTGTACTAATCGAAAGTTGAGCATACGAACCTGTAACTAAGAAAAACAGAAAAAAGGAAGTAAAAATGAAACTACGGCGCATAGTCATCCAGTTTTAGAGGTGGAAAAATTAGCTTATATTTCGATATGCACTATTTGTAACGCCTTAAAACACAAAATAATTTCATTAAAATTTAAAAAATAAGCGTAAATGTGGTGATTCTTACGCTCGTTCTTTCACTAACCTTTGAGGTATTGCATTTTTTTATCAGCTCGCTCACGAAATTACCCTGCCTTTCCAAGTATTATTTTTGGTCAGCTTGCGCCGAATCGAACTTAAGCCAATCCAAACCAGTGCGACAACTTTGAGTGGATGCAATAATATAAGCCATGTCGCAGATTGATTGCTAAGGCGTGCCAGCATCAGGTTCATTCCACTCGTCAATGTTATCAAAATGATGAGTGCCGCCCAAAAATATTGCATAAACGCTGCTCCGTAACCCAAAGAGATCAAGCACAGAAATCCCAAAAGCCCTAAAATATAATTACCAAAACCCGCTAAGAGATTTTTACTAAATCCCTGTGCAGCCGATTCAAAACTATCGTACATCCGACACAAAATCATCTGATTCCCCAGATACGTACCCGCACGGAGCCTTTGACGTTTGATAAATCGCACGATTTCAATGTCCTCCGTGACCTCTCGACGTACCTGCTCATGAAACTGGAATTTGCGATACACCGCCGCCTCAAAGAACATAAACTGTCCGTTTGCTGCTGCCATTGAGGGGAAAGGGAGATCGCGCACAAAGCGCAACGGCAAAAGCGTAAGAAGCAGGTAGTGCATAATCGGGACGACCACGCGCTCACCCCACGTTTTCATTATCTGATCAGGAAATACCGAGAGTAAAGCCAAACGCTGTGTACGTGACTCGGCCAAAGCAGAAGCTACCGCCAAGCCCTGAAGTTGTACGTCTGCATCAATAAACAAAAAATAGCTACCCTTACCCTCTTGTGCCAGTTGATGACACGCCCAGTTCTTGCCCAGCCAACTTTTGGGAAGTGGCTTGCCTTCCAAACGCCTGAT
>CAZNAK010000367.1:1502-3301 GCA_964570645.1 uncultured Cytophagales bacterium
GATACGATGATCCACTCTTGCCAACTCCTCAATGATGGCGGCGGTATCGTCCTCAGAGTGATCGTCCAAAATCAGAAGCTCAAAGTTTTGATAAGGCTGCTTTTGTAAAGTACGTACGGTATCGGGAAGGTTGTGCGCTTCATTGCGGGCAGGAATGAGAATGGAAATCAAGGGGTTCTGTGTCTTCTGTCGATGAACTTTGGGCAGCTTCGGATCCTGCAAAAAGTTAGCGAAGGTGATAAAGAAGCGAATACTCAAAAAAGTAATCGTCGCAGCCGATAAAAAGGTAGTAAAGAGTTCAAAATAGGTCATCCCAAGAAAAAGGAAACGTTTATCTTAATTTTTTCGTTTAAATAGTAGAGAAATGGCAACCTTTTCGGTCTTTATTTCTCTTTTTTACAAAAGAATATCAAATAAAGCACAATATGAGACACACAAGAAAAATAATATTTGGATTAATCATCGGCTTATTGCCTGCTTTGGCAGGTGCACAAGATTACGATGATGTCTATTTCACTAAAGCAGATCGAAAGGCAATTCAAGCCAAACGCCAAGAGCAGCGTGCGGCAGAAGCGGCCTACGCTCAACGAAGCCGTACCAATACCAGCAATAAGTTTGCTAATCCTGAATACTCAGGAACAACCGCAAATAATGCACAAGGTTACGAATATTTTGATGAAGTAGAACTTTCAAGATATAACAATGCTGCCCTTGCGCAGACAGGTTGGAACAACGGCTTTAACTCCGCCTTTGGTTGGGGTATGGGCGTTGGCTCAGGGTTTGGTAGCCCCTTTTGGGGAAACAACTGGCGACATCGCTCCATGCTCTGGAATGTCTGGGGCGGATGGGGGTCACCCATTGGTTTTTACGACCCTTTTTGGGGTGGACGCAACTTCTACAACCCCTACCGTTTTGGCGGATTTGCCAACCCATTCTTTTGCCCACCCGTCGTGATGGTAGATAACCGCCTTCAACCACGCCGTCAGGTCGTGAATGCAGCGCGTAACTCACGAGGATCAAACACACGTACGATCACAGAGGGAAACCGTAATACTAGACGTAGCTCAAGTTACCGTAATTCTGGCGGAAGAAGCTCCGAGCCTAATAGAAGCTGGAGACGCAGTAACTCAGGCAGTCGTTCAAACGGAAACAGTAACTCGACCTACACACCACGCCGCCGTTCGAGTGGCTCAGGTGGTATGCGAAGCGGTGGATCGTCAGGGGGAAGTCGTCGTTCTTCGGGTGGAAGTCGCTCGTCGGGCGGTCGTAGAGGCGGATAATGACCCTATCAACCCTAAAGGTTCTGAAAGCCTTTAGGGTTTTCTATCTCAGAAACAGTATGCTTGCCGTTGTTGCGTATGCTTATCAGCAACACAAATTAACTTTTAAAAACTACCTTATCTATGAAAATCAACCAAAGGTTTCTTTTTGGTCTTCTAACCGCTTTGACTCTTATTTCTAGTGTTGCGCAAGCTCAGTTTAACCAAAGTTTTGGCTACTTTGAAGATGCCTTGCGTTACTCTCAAACACAAACGGGTGGCACTGCACGTATGCAAGCCCTTGGAGGGGCAGGAGCCGCCGTAGGTGGCGAAATATCTAGCGCATGGTTAAATCCAGCAGGGCTTGGTATGATGCAACATTCGGGACTTTTTGGTTCGCCGTTCCTCACGGCAGGCTCTACCGATGCCTTATACCTAAACATAGAGACCACGGAGTTTCGGCTGAACGCGAACATCAGTCAGTTAGGCGGGGCATTACATATTCCAAATCGAAATACTAACTCCAAATACAAAGGAGGA
>CAZNAK010000368.1:0-2336 GCA_964570645.1 uncultured Cytophagales bacterium
CTGATTGGTACGGCGGTAGTTGATAGCCTCTACCGTGTTGGCAAAGGCAAAAAAGGCGGTATCAGGACGCTCTTCCCGAAGGCGGATTTCTAAAAGCTCGTATTCTTTTCCGAGCATTTTCTGGAGGCGCGGCTCACAGACGTAACGCCCGCTATCTTCTGCCCCATAAATAGCATCGCTGAATTTCATGTCATAGGCAGACATCGTCTTGGCAATACTTCCCGAAGCCGCCCCTGCGTTAAAAAAATGTTGGGCTACCTCTTGTCCCGCGCCGATCTCGGCAAAGGATCCGTAAATGTCAGGGTCAAGGTTTACGCTAAGGGCTTTCTGTTTGGGGGATAATACACGGTTAATATCTGGTGTCTTCATCGTGACTGAGAGGCGTTTTAAGTTTAGGTAGCACAAAAAAACTACCATTTTTTGTCTCGGGTAAATATAGTAAAAACCTACTATTTATTTTGAACGAGAAAAATATGAAGGCTTCTAAATCTGATAAAACTTTACGTGCGGGAATCCTTTTTTAGGGGGCTTTTGAGGGTTTCTACGAAGACCTTACAGCCATAGAGTACGAGTGGTCAGGCCAAAAAGGTGCAAAAAAGTAGCTCGAAAAAACAAATAAAACTCCCTTTCTCAGCTTCGTTGTACAAAACCATCATTACCCAAAAATACATCAGATCGCCGCTAGGAACTTCCCAACGCCAATTTGACGTATTTTATGTTTATTGGGGATATGCCAGCGTATATTTGATGTACATATCTTTTTATAGGGATTCCCCAGAACTTAAATGCTTTCTTTTATATGCTTTAGGTATGCCCCAGCGCATTATTAACACGTCAGATTACTTCTGGGGAATTCCCAGAAGTAATCTGACACGTCAATAACTTAAAAGTTAATTTTATGTTACGATAAATTTACTCCACTTAACGGCATGCCTGAACTCTTAATCTTTACCTGAGCCTGTTACCTTACTTTTTCTTTTCTTCTACTGCTCAAGGTTGGTCTCTCATCCGACTTAACGAAACGCAAAAACATTGTTTTTGCCTATTTGAAGCCGTACCTTAGTCTTTATTCAATCCAAAAAAGATGCTATGAGTGCAAATAATGAGTCGTGGGGGTCTCGGATGGGACTGATTTTGGCAATGGCAGGAAATGCGGTCGGATTAGGTAACTTTTTGCGGTTTCCCGTACAAGCCGTCGAAAATGGTGGTGGAGCATTTATCATTCCTTATGTGATCTGTTTTCTTATTATGGGGATTCCGCTACTCTGGGTAGAGTGGTCGATGGGACGTTTTGGGGGGATGTACGGACATCATTCTACGCCTTTTATCCTCGACAATATGGCAAAGGGTAAAGTCCTCAAATATTTTGGGGTGTTCGGGATTTTTACAAACGTTGCTGTGGCTGCTTACTACTGTTACATCGAGTCCTGGACGCTGACGTATGCTTTTCACTCCGTTGCTCGTACCTTTGATGAACTGGGACGAACGGAGGTCGCCCAGTTTTTTGCAGACTACACCAATACAACGACGAGTTTTCCTATCGCCGCTCTCATTATATATTTGTTCTGCCTGACGCTGAATACTTATATTCTTTCACGTGGGTTGCGTGGTGGTATTGAGGTGGTGGCTAAGTTTGTCATGCCGACCTTGATTTTGTTTGGAGCATTTCTGGCGATTCGCGGTGTCACCTTGGGCGACTCACAGGCAACGGCAGCTTGTACGGACTGCGACACCTGGCTCGCCCTAGACTTTTTCTGGACCCCACAACTCGATAGCATTTGGAATCCGAAGGTATGGCTTGCCGCTGCGGGGCAAATCTTCTTTACTACTTCTGTGGGTATGGGGACTATACATTGTTATTCTGCCTATCTCCGCAAAAACGACGATATTGCCCTCAATGCGATGTCCGCAGGTTGGATGAACGGTTTTGTTGAGGTGGTTTTGGGCGGCGCGATTGTCATTCCGATTGCCGTTGGTTACCTCGGTTTGGATTGGGTCAAGGAAAATGCAGGCTTCTCGATGGCATTTGAAACGATGCCGTTCCTCTTTGAGCAGTGGGGCGACCTTCTGGGTGCAGTTGCGGGCTTTGCTTGGTTTGGCTTACTCTTTTTTGCGGGGATCACCTCTTCGTTGGCTTTCGGTACGCCTTGGATGGGCTTTATGCGCGATGAGTTTAATTTTAGCCGTGCCAAAGGGGCCATCTCTTTTGGTGTGGCTATCCTTATTTTAGGGCTTCCTACGATTCTTTTCTACGATCAAGGTATTTTTGATGAGTATGACTATTGGAGTGGAACGATTGGCTTGGTAGTCTTCGGGATGGCAGAAAGTATTTTATT
>CAZNAK010000368.1:2346-3298 GCA_964570645.1 uncultured Cytophagales bacterium
TGAAAATCATCTACTTTTATTCTATTTCCTTAACAGAAAGTATTTTATTTTCTTGGATTTTCGGCTTGAACCGGGGTTGGGAAGAAATTACTCGCGGGGCAGACATTAAAGTGCCGATTATTTATCGCCCAATCATCAAATACGTCACGCCGACGATGTTGATTTTGATTTTCCTTGGGTCGCTCTTCTTACCAAAAGACAATGACTGGAGCCGCGCTTTTTCGGGGGATTGGGAGCTTGACGGGAGCAGTATTATTGGTAAGATGCAGAGCATTGATATTGAGGTAAATCGAGACTTCTTTGCCGATGGCTTTGAGAGTATAAGCTCGGGTAAAGTAACCAAAGTCGATGTAAGCGATCCCGATAGGCAACTCCTTGAAGTAACGGCCATTGACGGATCAACGATGAACTATATCTTTGATATTAAGGCAGGCGTGATTTACGCAAACGAAAAGTATGTAGGTGACGTACTTAAGTTCGGTGTATTAGATGTATTGAAGCTCGGAGCGAGAGTTGAAAAAGGTAAAGTCATTGCACAAGGGAGCTTCCGTAACCTGCTCTTTTATAAGTTTGTGGGGCGGATAATCTTGCTGATGATGTTCTTGTTTATCGGTGTATTGGTTTATTTGGCAGCACAAAAACGTGAGCGTGAAAACTAATGTAAAACAGCGGCTACTCGAAACGGATATTCAGCAGTTTTTGGAAGAGAACGCGGCTTTAGACCCCACGAAATTCCTCCTCCAAGCCCAAAAATACCCGTCGGACTGGCCGTTTTCCCTCATAGCCACTCAGCTTAAAGCCCGTCAAAAAGCCCGTCAAAAGCTTCCTACTTTTTGCTCGAACCCTCGTTTTATCTTCCCCGACGGAGAAGCGGCAGAACAGTCCTCTTCCGAACAAGCGGCAAGATATAAAGCAAGTTTGTACCAAAAACCGGAGTCCCTTCTCATTGACC
>CAZNAK010000369.1:0-3295 GCA_964570645.1 uncultured Cytophagales bacterium
ACCTGACGGGCGGCTTAGGGATGGATGATTTTGTGTTCGCTCAGCGGTTTGCGGAAGTTCATCATATCGAAAGAGATGCGCTGCGTTCGGAACTTGCTGCGCATAATTTTGCAGTTCTTGGGGCTACGAACGTCCACACGCACCATACGACGGCAGCGGAGTTTTTGAAAAATCCCTCACAGTGGTCAAAGACCCTGGGGGTGGATGAGAAAGCTACTGCTAGGGTCTCCAACCACTTCCAGAGCGAGGAAAGTAGCGTTGTTTTCTATCTTGACCCTGCCCGACGAACGGGTAGCGGACGGGTTTTTCAGCTTTCAGACTGTGAACCTAATGTCGTAGAATTACAAGACGAACTCCTTCAAAAAGGGTCGGAAGTGCTACTCAAAACTGCACCTTTGTTGGACATCACGCAAGCTCTTCGAGCGCTTAAACAAGTGTCGGAAATTATCGTGGTCGCCGTAGCGGGAGAATGTAAAGAAGTTTTGTACCGGATGCAGCGAAATCCTAGAACAGAGTTAGAGATTTCCACCGTCCACTTACTCAAAAATGGAGAACAACAAACCTTTTCGTGTGCGTGGGAAGCCGAGTCCAGACAGCCAGTGCGACTAGATTTCCCCAAAAAATACCTCTACCTTCCCAATCCTGCGATCATGAAAGCGGGCGTTTTTAAGTCCCTTTCATCAGCATTTAAGCTGCCGCAACTTCATCAGCACACTCACGCCTACACCCACGACGACTTACTGGAAAGCTTCCCCGGAAAGGCTTTTCGTATCAATGCGGTACTTCCCTTTGACCGGAAAAAGTTAAAAAAGTACGTTAAAAATACCAAAGCGAATGTTCTGATGCGGAATTTTCCGCTTTCAGTGGCTGAGATCAGGAAGCGGTTTTTGATCGCTTCGGGAGGAGAGACATTTTTACTTTTTACGACGCTCAACGATGAGACTAGAGTGGTGCTGGAGATGGAGCGAAACTAGGTTTAGGAGCTTGATAGGTAATGATAGTCACGAAACCAGCGTGTAAATATTACGAGTGCGTTCTCGCCAATTTTTATAATCATTTGCCAAAACTTCTTAAAGTCTTGTCAAATGCCTAAATTACAAGATAAATTTCTGTCTTAAAAGCATGAAAACTTCTCTATTTCTGGTCTTCTGGCTCACTGTGGGCAGTGCGCTAGGGCAAACCGAGGCACTCCGTTGGATACAGCCAGCAACGGCAGACCTTGGCGGCGAGGTCACTCTCCATTCTCAGTATGCTTTTGTTTTGGAGGCGACCACGACTGATTTTGATGCCGTCGAAATCTGGGTGGATGGACGCGTGCAACCCCGGGTTTATGTTCAAAAAGAGCCAATAGAAAGTGGTTCTTACATTTTGCGTTTTGCATTAAAACAGCTTCAGAGTAATCAAAAACATCGCGTTCAGGTGCGTTTACTAGCGGGAGGACGACTTTTGCGCACCAAGTCAACCTTCATTACGTATCGTCCTGAGCTGATGCCCCGCACCTATGTCTTGCTGGTAGGTTGTAGGTCGTTCAATAATTGGTCAAACCTTCGGAACCCACTCCGCGATGTGGAAGCCCTCCAGAAATCACTACAAAAAAACTACTCAGGTACAATCCGAGCGCTTCAGGTGTTGCGAAGCCCCACTTTTTCGGCATATCAAGACGCACTCGAAAACCTAAACCGTCAGGCAACTCAAGAAAACGAAGCGGATGCCTTTACCCAACTTCTTGTTTATGTCTCGTCGCACGGAACAAGCAGTGGCTTTATCGCTTTCAAAGACTCTGAGCCTGTGAGCGAACACCTCGTAAGCCAAGCCTTGAACTACAAAAACCTCAGAAGTCAGATGGAAAAGCTTTCGTTTCGGCATACTTTTTTTGTGGGCGATGTTTGCCATGCAGGAAAGTTTGTCGAAGAAGGGGTCTTTGATCCTGTTTCCCAAAAGCCGCATCAGGCAGACATAGTGGGAGGCATGACGCGCGGTGAACCTTTTTTGGATCGCTCATTGACGGGAATTAACGCTGAGGCAAGTCTTGGCTTAGAGCTTTCAAGAAGGAACGAAGAACGAACGTTCACCTTTTTGGCCTCGGGTTTTGAGGATGTCTATGATGGTACGGTGGACGGCAATTCCCCTTTTTGTAATCAATTTTTGCAGATGCTCGAAAAGGGGGCAGCCCATGACGCGTGGTATTTGTACGCGCAGGATTTTTATGAGGCCGCCGATCGACTTGCCGCAGAAAACCAGCGTCCGCGGCTCAGTCAGGTACAAAATATTGATGGGCGATTTTTGCTCTTGGACAACCGACAGCTCCGGAAAACACTGGACTTTACTGAACCCGTCGCTGCCCCGGTTAAGTTTGTCATCGTCACGGGAAAGCTCAATGTCTCGCTCGGGAGCCAGTTTAACATACAAACGGTCTCCGATTTCGGACGAGCTTTGGAAGTATATCGCACCAACAACTCACGGGCAAAACAGCAAATTCGTTTCGCCGAACAAGACCTTTATATCGAAGGAGAAAGAGCAAAAATCAACCCTGATGGGAGCTTTACGGTTAGAGTTCCAAGTGCAAAAGTTGCTATTGGGCAGCCCCTGCAAGCAAGTTTTCGGGTAAATGGCTTAGGAGAAGCAACTAGCTCGGTTTATATTTCAAAAATTCAATCACAAATTACCAAGGCTTTATTCTTTACGATCCGTTAGCCCATGAAACTAAAAAATCACATATTTCTGTTATTCTTTTTATTCGCTCATACCGTCTTTGCCCAAACAGCAAGTAAGGTCGAGGGGCGAGTACTGCTTTCTAACCAAAAAGACCCTGCTACCTATCATTTTATAGTAGAGGCAATCCCGCCGGGAGCTATATCAGCGGAAACAGATGCCGACGACTTGGGTAACTTTACGCTGACTTTTTTAAATCCCGTACAGGTCGGCGATTTGCTCACCATTCGGATTCAGGAAAGTATTTCGGGTATTCAAACAACTCAGCAGGTGCGACTAATCGAAAAAAATGGACAGCTTATTCTTGAAACCATACTACCTGAGTCTGCTGAAGAGAAGCTTTTCAAAGCAGAGTTCGAGACCCAGGCAAATCGCTTCTGGAACTTATTGGAACAGGTTGGGCGTAAGGGAAATGACCAACTCACTTATGCAGCGCGTAAGGCAAAATTTGGAGCAATTTACGAACTTTTTGAGGACGGTAAAGCTGCCATTATTCAGGTGTCGAGTCTCTCTACGGGAACCACAAAGGACTACACTTTGGAAACTTACCTCAACCGCCTGACAAAGTTAGACTATCAGACCG
>CAZNAK010000370.1:0-3290 GCA_964570645.1 uncultured Cytophagales bacterium
GTTCAAAGTAAACATCACGACCGTGTTCGGTTGCTTGCTCAAGCTCTTTTTCGAGTTCTTGGTACATTTCTTTTTTATCGGCTGGCACCTCATGCTCGAAGTCATAGAGCATGGAATAAAAGTAGTTTACGGCTTTGGCAAGCTCATCAGTTTCCCCGATTTGATCGATTAGCTTCTCTTTGGTACAAGTTTCAGATATAAGGCGGAAAAGATTGATATTAAAGGAGTTTTGGAAGCTATCTAATACCACAGGGCTACTACTACCTGTGTTGGAGTCCAATAAGTTAATGATCGCCGAGTTTTCGGGAAGACATACTACGGTATGAACGTTATTTAGCTCACCTAATTCCGCATACATAAGCTGCTTGAAACTATTTGCCACGCCCATCAGGTAAGCGTCGTCCTCCCCAAAGACGTACACGCCACTCAGAATATTCAATAGCTGCAAAAAATCGGGCTGTCGAAAGTCTTCGTGATGAAAGTTTTCATCTAGTAGCTCTACGGGAATAACGGTCAGATAATCGTCCAGAAAAGGAAACTTAAAACGCAACTCGGCGAGCTTATCCTCAGCCTGACGCTCAATAAGCAAGATGATAAGTCTCCTTCCGCCTGGTGTATGACTCAAAATAATATTTTCGAGTAGGAACACCTCTGTCGTCTCGTTGTAACCAATGATAGCGATGGCGTTTTCGCTGGCAGTGATCTGAATGTTACCTTCTTCGTCTTTCTCGACTTCGTAACTGACTCCCTTTAGAGGACAATACTGATCAAAGATGGTCTGTGCCCCGATGAGATCAGCGTTGAAGGGCGAAAACTCAAAGTTGGTACTCTTATTATACAGATCTAAGTAGTTATTAATGAAGTTATTAGCATACCAGTTGTCAACGTGCGCAAGAACACGCACCCTGTCTTTGAATAAACTTTCTTTTGTACTGAGAGCGAGTAAAAAGTTGGAGAGCTTTAGGTTAGACTCGTCGTTTCCGAGAAGAACGGCGCAAAACTTTGCTCTGGAAATACCCGTTTTCATGATATCTTCTCTGTCAAAGGCACTTCCGACAACCACTTTTCCGCCTTGCTGCCGAATCCGTTGCACGTGGTCGTTTTCTGGGTCACGCTCCAAAAAGACAACCTGCTCGCCAGCCGCTAGTAACTCTTTACCCAACTGATAGCCAATTTTTCCCAGTCCAAAGACAACAAAATGCTGCTTATAAAAGAATTTAACTTTGAGAACTACCCATTCCTGTGAGAGAAACTTATAAATCGCCACAAAAACGCCATAGCCTAAGATGATGGCAGCAATAAAGCGTGCCGCTGTCAGCTTCCAATCTGCGTGTCTGATAATCGGTTCGGTGTATTCCATCGTGAACATCGAAAGCACGACATAAATGGCATTGAAGAGGTGCTCAAAAGACTCAGGGTCAGTTTCGGGACTTACTCTGGTATCGTGATAGCCCAAGATACCTAGGCCAAAAACAGCAATGACAGCAATAACCAGCAGTAAAAATATGGTGCGTTGATATATTTTTTTCATGGTAGATATTGAGTAGGGACTTGTAAAATGCAGAAAATACATTATTCAAGCAAGGCCACCTTAATTACTTTAGTGAGTCCCGTAGTAAACGCATCTCGATGGCGGGCGCAATATTTTCGTAGAGCATCCGATGAACTGCCTTTACGATAGGCAACTCGGTTTCGTGCCCACGGCTTACTTTGTAAAGCGAACGCACACCGTAGTACCCTTCGGCGACCATTCCGAGTGCAACTTGTGCCGACTTAACAGAATAGCCTCGTCCGATCATCGTGCCAAAGGTTCGATTTCGACTAAACTGTGAGTAGGCCGTCACCAGCAAATCTCCTGTGTAAGCCGAGGCAAGCATATCACGGGTTTGGTGGGGGACAAAGGTATCAAGCATATGCTGCATTTCTTGCATCGCATTGGAGACTAATACGGCCATAAAGTTATCACCATGCCCCGTCCCGTGAGCAATCCCACCAGCTAATGCAATAATGTTCTTGAAAACGGCAGCGTACTGCGCTCCATCTACATCAGTGTTAGTCGTAACCCGAACGTACCGTCCACGAAGTAACCCAGCGAATGCTTCGGTATATTCTCGATCATTTCCTGCCAACGTAAGATAAGATTGGCGTTCGTTCGCAATTTCCTCTGCATGGCAAGGTCCCGCAATGAACATATTTTTACTTTTGTCCACTCCAAACCGCTCTTGTAAATAGGTGGTAACAAGTTCATGCTCGCCTGCAATCATGCCTTTTACCGCCGAAACGATACCCTTTCCCGCAAGGTCTTCTGGGGTAAGGTCTTGCAAAACATCATCTACGAACGCCGATGGAACGGCAATGAGCACCCAGTCACTTCCTTTTAAGGCTTCCCGTTTATCACCAAAAAGTGTGATTTGCTCCATTTTCAGGGCTACCGAACTTAGGTATCTTGGATTATTGCCGAGCTGTTTTATGTGTTGGAGGCTCTCAGGGTTTCGTACCCACCAGTTGATATGTACAGGGTTTTCGGTTAGGATTTTTACCAATGCAGTCCCCCAACTGCCTGTGCCTAGGACGGTAATTGTAGGTGTATTCAAGATGTCGTGCTTAGTAGTGATGATGACAAAAATAACGTTTTTCTTTCGTACTTTCAGGCCATGCAAGAAAAAGAACGAGTATGCGTCTATTGTGCTTCGAGTGCCAAGATTGCTCCGAAGTATTTTGAAGTAGCGACTGCTTTAGCCCAAGAGCTAGTAAAAGCAGAGAAAAAAGTCGTTTTCGGAGGCGGGGCTTCGGGGCTGATGGGAAGGCTAGCCGATGAAACGCTCCGACTAGGCGGCGATATTATTGGTATCATGCCGCACTTTATGCGAAAGGTGGAGTGGGCGCACCGGGAAGTAAAGGAATTTGAGTTCGTTGATGATATGCGAGAGCGCAAAAAACGTCTTTTGGAGGATTCTTCGGCGGTAGTAACCTTGGCGGGAGGTTCGGGAACGCTAGAAGAACTCATAGAGGCGATCACCCTAAAAAGGCTTGGGCTTTATCTGAACCCTATCATTATCGTAAATACAGATGGGTACTACGATCCGCTCAAAACGATGCTGGAACGTTGTGTTTCGGAAAACTTCATGCATGAATCGCATCTAAAAATGTGGACGTTTGTAGATACGCCCGGAGAGGTGCTTTCTGCTATCGAAAACGCTCCTACATGGGAATCAGATAATGTAAAAAATGCGGCAATGAAGTAGCATTGAAACATAGCGTGGCTTTTTACTACACAGCGAGAGAGACCC
>CAZNAK010000371.1:0-3286 GCA_964570645.1 uncultured Cytophagales bacterium
AAGAGGGAAAAATTACTCATTGCGCCATCGTAGATAGTCACGAGGGGAAACTCTTGCTTGAAATTGAAGCCAATGACATCGCCGTAGAAGATTTTCGGTCAGCAGAGATGGCACGGGTCGTGTTGGATACCTTAGCCTACGATGCCATCATCACGCGGGACGGGGATTTGCGTACTCGATTCGGCATGGGACAGCAGCCTGCTGACACCGTAGGGGAGTTCTCCGAAGGACGACTCCTTGTGGGTACAGCACAAAAGTTTGGCTTTATTGACGAGGAAGGGAACACCGTTATTTCGTTCTCGTTAGAAGATGCCGAAGGTTTTAAAAACGGTTTTGCAAAAGTCAAAAAAGGCGGAAAATATGGCTTTATCAAAACTGACGGCTCGTTTGCCGTAGCACCAAAATACGATCAGGTCAGCGAGTTCCGAAATGGTTTTGCGCCTGTGATTTTGGGCGGAAAGTATGGACTCGTCAACACTTCGGGAACGCTAGTTATCCCAACCGAGTATGAAAAAATTAGCTTTGCCCGATACGGCGTGGTACGCGCGCAAAAAGGTCGTGCTTGGGGTGTGCTGAGTACTTCGGGAAAAGAAGTAGTGTCCTTTAAAAATACCTACATCGGGACATTTGTAGATAAAATCGCCAAAATCCGACGGAATGGAACGTACGGATTTGTGCGTACCGATGGTAGCTATCTACTTGAGCCTTCGGTGCGCTGCAACGACACCGGGCAACCCGAAAACGGTATCGCGTGGATCGGACTTGAGCCATATCGGGACGAAACCAATCCGCTCGTAGCGTTCAGCTTCAAGAAGTATGGCTATGTCAAAACCAACGGCGAAACGCTCATCCCACCCGTATATTCCGATATTGACAACTTCGAGATGATTTGGGAAGAAAAACGTGGGGTTTGTCAGGTTGAAAAGGACGGAAAACTTGGATACATTGACGCAACGGGAAAAGAGGTGGTCTCAACGGATTACGACAAAATTGGGGATAACTTTGCTCAAATCTACGCGAAAGGCGAAGGCGTTTGCCGTGTGCAAAAAGGAAACAAAGTGGGTTACATTAACCATGAGGGGAAGGTCGTTTTCCCACTCGAATACGAAGTCATCAATGGGTTTGAAAAAATCTGGAACCTTCCTGATCGCCTTTGTGCCGTCAAAAAGGACGGAAAATGGGGGGCGGTGGATCGCCTAAATAACCTTGTCCTCAAGCCTGAATACGATTTTGTGGCGATGAGTCCTGCCAATGACTCTTTGGCACTCGTAAAAGACGGCGACCGTTGGGGTGTTATCAATCAATTTAACCAGAAAAAACTCCCGATTGACTTTGCCCGTATCAAATACCTCAATCGTGACGGTCACGCGCTTTTGGAAGCACAGACGAAGGAGGGAAAAATGGTTTATATTAGTCGTACAGATGCGAGCATACAGTTTGAACGCGCCAAAAAGGATCATGTAGCTCCTCAAAAGCTCACCGAGGAGGGCTACAAAAACATTCAAGTCTTCAAGAATGGATATTTTGCAGCCGAAAAAGAAGGCCGCTTCACGCTCTTTGATCCACAGGGAAATGCACGCACAAAAGCTGATTTTTTGGCGATTCGTGCTTTTGGAGATGGATTGTTTGCCGCCCAGCTCGATCACCGAAAAGCCGAAAACCGAAAGTATGGTTACCTTGACCTCAAAGGCGAGGAGGTGATCCCGTTTGAATACGAAGTGGTACAACCGTTCTCGGAAGGCTTGGCGTGGGTCAAGACCATAAAAGGAGGAAAGTGGTCGCTTATCAATAAAAAGGGGGAAGTTTTACTCAAAGCAAGGTACCGTCAGGCGACTCCCTTCGTGAACGGGCGTTCGATAGTTGAGAATCGGAAAATCATCAATCCAGAAAATGAGGTTTTGGCAACAATCGCTGAGGGGGAGGTCATCGGGCAGTTCTCCGAAGGGACAATCCCTGCGCTCGGAAAAGCGGGGTATTTCCACCTTACAGACGAGGGAGAGCCGCTTTACAATGCCCGCTTTGACTCCGTGACGACTTTCGTAGATGGGGTTGCTTTTGCTAAAGTCGGCACGCGCTGGGGGCTACGGCGACTGAGTGTGAGCGCGAAAGGAGAAGTCGTACTACCGTTCTCTACGCCACAAAAGCTCCTCTACCAAAGCAAATACAAGAAAAAGCGCGTCCATACGACCAAATATGGGGATCGCTTCCGCGACGAAGGCTGGGAAAAGCTAAGTGATGGACACTGGCGCATGATCTCCAAAGATGGGCATTACCTTAATAACATCAAGTACACGAGCCTCGAAGGTTGGGAAAAGCCTTACTTACAGGCCGAGGTAAACGCGCTCTACGGCATCGCTGACCTAAACGGTAACTGGATTGCCGAACCTGTGTATGAGTCACGGGCTTACCTGCCCGAAAACATCCTCCGCTTGGAGACTTCGGACGCGATTCATTACTTACACATTAGTGGGAAATGGATTTGGAACGGGGAGTAAGGACGATTTATTAACTTTTTATTCACATCTATTCCGTATATTACCCGATACTCCCATGTGTCCTGGAACTCGAAGAAAAAACACATACAAACCCTTGAATACGACGTATTTTCGCTACTTTTGAGGGAAAATGGGTAGGAGAAGCCCTAATAAATGGAATAATACCGGTATGTAAACAAGTCAACACCCAACCCCATATTAGCCATATCCCCAAGTTCAAGAAAGCGATAAACATATGCCCGAACTCCCAGAAGTACACGCCAAAAAACGCTATTTTGATGAAGCCGCCCTTGACCAACGCATCCGAGATGTTACCGTAGCCGACGGACATATTATAAAAGAAATCTCGCCAGAGGGTTTTGATCAAAAGCTGAGAGGAAGGCAGTTTGTAAGCTCGTACCGGCGCGGAAAGTATCTTTTCGCAAAGCTAGATAACGGACACCACGTCTTGCTACACTTCGGGATGAGCGGAAAGCTTCATTATTATCGTGCCGCTGAGGAGCAACCCAAATACGAACGTTTTCGCTTTAATTTCGATAACGGCATGAAGATGGGCTTCGACTGCCCCCGAAAGTTTGCGCGTATCCGCTACATTCCTGACTTAGCCGCTTACATCGAAGAGAAAAAGCTCGCCCCTGATGCCCTTGAGTTCAACAAAGCGCAGTTCTTGGCTCTTTTTGAGGGCAAGACAGGTACGCTCAAAGGGCTTTTACTCAAGCAGGAGTACATTGCGGGCATCGGAAACTTGTATGCCGACGAGATGTGCTTCCAGACGGGAATCCATCCCGCGT
>CAZNAK010000372.1:0-3284 GCA_964570645.1 uncultured Cytophagales bacterium
AATGAAGGATAATTTTACGTGAACCAACCTCCGCTAAGGTCACTTCCAAAGGGGGAAGGTCTAGTAACTGTGTGAATAGCTCTTCCATTTTAGCAGGGATTTATTTCCCCAAAATTTAGCAAATTCCTAAAAATCCTAGTTGAGCCATAATATTTCCCCCCTAAACTTCTCCCATGCTTTTAGTGAGAAGCCCTTCTAAGTCAGGATATGTCACGCGAACCAGAAAAAGCCCCTCAGGGGGTGCAGCGGCTCCTGCCTGACGGCGGTCTTTGGATAAAATAATGCGTTCAAAGTCCGCTTTATCTCTCTTTCCCTTCCCTACTTCAAGCAGTGTCCCTACAATGGCTCGCACCATACCGCGCAAAAAGCGGTTTGCTGAAACAAAAAACACCCAACGGTCTCCTTCAAGTTTCCAGATGGCTTCCGTGATCTGACAACGAAAGTGCTTTACCTGTGTCTTGACCTTACTGAAGGCTTCAAAGTCTTCGTACTCTAGTAAAAGTGCCGCTGCTTGATTCATTTTCTCAAAATCAAGGGGTTGCTTTGAGCGGTGACTTAACCCTAACAAGAACGGGTTCTTTTGTAGTGTCAAATGATACTCATAATGGCGTTGGGTAGCCGAAAAGCGCGCATGGGCATCCTCTGAAACCTCAAAAATACGATGAATGGCGATGTCCTGCGGTAAAAACGTATTTAGGCGAAACGTAAGATGATCGGTATCAAGCGGCTCAGATGTCTCGAAATGTGCAAATTGTTGCCGACAATGTACGCCTGTATCGGTACGCCCGCTGCCCATAATGGATGTAGTGCGCTTGAGTAGCAAACTAAGTGCCTCCTCAATTTTACCTTGCACGGAGGGGACATTCGGTTGGATTTGCCAACCACAGTAATCAGAACCGCGATAGGATAACTCAATGAAATAGCGCACAGTCAGCTAATGGGAATCAAATTGAACTCAAGTTCTACGTCAAGAGAGAAATCTTCTCCGCTTTCAAGTAGATCAAGGTCATTCTCACGGTAGTACCAATTAATTGTTACCTTACCTTCATTACGTTTCTGATACGTCTCTAGACGCTCAAGGATGTCCAAAAAACAACGTGAAGAGGCTGTGTTAAAATAGTTCATTTTAAAGTTGAACGTTATCTCTCTTCCTGGGCGTTGTAAGTACTCATCAAGCCACTCAAAAGCGGGGTTGAAGAACTCTTCCGTATGCTCATGGTACGACTGTCCCGAGATTTCTAGCTCATCATCATCCTCCACAAATCGAATTTCGGGGATGAACTTATCGCCTTTTACATAATAGTTCTTCATAGTTACGTTTTTTTAGGATCGTTTGTTAAACTTAGCATAACGATCAATACGAACAGCGATGGAAACGAAAGCCTTTTCGTCATTTTCCTCTTCTACAATAACCTCAACGGGGTTAAAGGAACGTCGCACCATATCAATCAATCCGACATTTGCCCCCTTCTGGTCCTGACGTTTAGGACGTCTGAGTTCCTGTCTATAAAACTCTCGAAGTTCGCTTCTACTCAAGTTGTTAACGTATTGACTTCTTTCAATAAGATTCTGCTTTTTCCCTTGCGTAATGTAGTTCCCACTAACCAAGAGAAAGTAATCTTTAAAAACTGAGGCTCTCAGGATTCCTACGCCGACATCGGTTTTTTCGTTTTCGAGATATACACGCTCGTCAGAATGATGCCGGATATTCTGTGCCAACTCAATAAACAGCCCAAAAAACTTGTGAACTATCTGCTCATCGCCTTCAAGTTGAAATTTCATCCCTTCGCCAATCTCGGAAAGGACGTGCTGCGAAATGGCTCCTTTGTATAAAAAAAGCGTGTTATGCAGCTCTGCGATGCTGTACTCCCGATATAAGCCCCAGTTTTTACTCAAGATATTATGCTATATTATACTGAAATGCGTTGAATCAAATCTACTAGACGATTAGAATAACCCGCTTCGTTATCATACCAACCGATGATTTTGACAAAACTACCTTGTGCAAAGGTCATCCCAGAATCAAAGATACAAGAATATGGGTTTCCTACAATATCCATCGAGACCAGCGGCTCCTCGGTATAGCTTAAAATGCCTTTGAGTTCGCCTTCAGCAGCGGCTTTCATTGCTGCGTTGATCTCCTCAACGGTAGTTTCTTTTTTGAGCTGTACCGTAAAGTCCGTTAACGAGCCATCGGGTGTAGGTATGCGCATCGCGCAGCCATCTAACTTACCGTTAAGGTGCGGAAGTACTTTGCCGACCGCCTTAGCTGCACCCGTAGAAGTAGGAACAATATTGAGAGCAGCCGAACGAGCACGGCGTAAATCACTGTGCGGAGCGTCCTGCAAACGCTGGTCAGATGTGTAAGCGTGAACCGTTGTGATAAAGCCTTTTTCAATGCCAAAATTCTCATCCATAACCTTGGCCATCGGTGCGAGGCAGTTGGTGGTACAAGAGGCGTTGGAAAGAATTTTATGATCTTCTTTGAGGATTTCTTCATTAACCCCTAAGACGACAGTTGGTATATCACCTTTGGCAGGTGCCGAGATAATTACGCGCTTACAGCCCGCTTCAATATGCTTTCCTGCGCCCACTTCGTCACGAAAAATACCCGTCGCTTCCAAAACAACGTCAATTTTGTGTTCTCCCCAAGGTAAGTCTGCTGGGTCGCGCTCTGCAAAAATGGCGACTTTGTGCCCATCTACCGTAATGGCACCTTGGCTCACGGCGATTTGTCCCGAAAAAATACCGTGAACGGAATCGTACTTAAGTAAGTGTGCAAGTGTCTTTGCATCAGTGAGGTCATTGATGGCCACCACCTCAATGTTTTCGTGTTCTAGCATTACCTTAAATGCCAAACGACCAATACGTCCAAATCCGTTAATTGCTACTCTTGTTTTTTGTGTTGCCATGTATTTAGAGCTATTTTTGTCAAAAGTGTCAATACAAAAGTAATAATTTTACGGTATTTTGATAATAAAACTTTCCGCGGATGAGTGCGCTTTTCAATAAGAATTACTCAGTACCTGAATTTCTGCCAGGACGGTGCTTTGCAACAAGTTGATAAATCAGTTTGTAACGATGAGAAATTTAGCTTGAAGTCAGTACTTGAGTCCAAAGACTACATTTTTTCCTAACTTTGCCGCCGCATGAAAACAAAGACACGTTTTACCCCGAAAGTTAATATTATCACACTTGGATGTTCCAAAAACTTAGTGGATTCTGAGGTGATGCTTACACAGTTACGCGGAAATGAAATTGGAGCCAATCACGAAAGCACCGAC
>CAZNAK010000373.1:0-3279 GCA_964570645.1 uncultured Cytophagales bacterium
CTTGTGCTTTGGATAAATTGTGTTTTTTAAAAGGCTGAATAGCCGCTTTGTAGTGAGCCAGTATTTTCAATCCTTGCATAAAGAAATGCTTGCTGATCACGCCTTTATTTTTAGCTAAACTACAAATCGCCACCACTAAAGGGTTGCTGACAAGTTCGGGTTCCTGTTCATAAAAATACGCTCCTACAAAAAAAACGAGCAGGATAATGTTCTTGATTGCCAAAAAGTTGCGCACCTGAAAGTCTTCCCACCCAAGTTCGTTCTTGAGAAATTTAAAGACGCCCTCTATTTTGCTGCGTTTGAGGTAGGTTTGAAAGACATGGAGTACCGTCTCTTCCCCCTGTATGCTGTAGTTCGTGACCAGCATCATCGGTTTGGCGAACAGCCTTCTTCCCGTTTGTTGAAAGAGTTCGACGCGAATCACGCTGTATTGTCCTGTCACCAGCCACCTAGTTTTTCCAGCTTCTTTGCGTAGGGCTTACGAATGGAACAGGGGTCGTGAATAACTAAGGCAGAGGGTTCCCCCTGCACTTACTCAATGGCCTTGCTACGAAGGAGATCATTAAATACGTCCTGATCAAGCTGATTTCTACTCGTGGTACTGAGCAGTGTAACAAGACGTTCGTACTCTCTCTTATCAGCGACGAGCTTCCATATCTGACAGCTTTGCTCCTGTTTCATTTTGAGCAGTAAAGCGCTAAGTTTTTTTTTAAACGGACATCGGGAACGCAACCCGAAACGGCTGGTTCTGCGTAATTCAGAAGATTTTCCATAGAAGCGAATAAAAGAATTTTTCTTGAGTTATCCGTAGTCTTCAATGAAGTAGCCTTTTTATGATACCTAGCAAGTGCTGTTGTTGGTATTAGGGTACATATCCATATTTTACGCTTGATGAGCCCACTTGGACTTAGCATACTGCCAGTATTTACTGGCTTTGTTTTATGTATATCAGCGGATGCTGACTTTATGATAGGCACAAGCGGGGACGCTTGCGCTAGACGGGGGATAAATATCGGGTTTTTGCGAGTTTTGTTATATTGCAAAATAACTCAACTCTTTAAGGACGTTTATGAAAATCTTTGTCTCTTACTCTAGCCACGACCGAAAAATTGTAAACACATTGATGGATTATTTGAAGCCGCATTTACCTCAACACGAATTTTGGTCTGACCATGAAATTCAGATGGGACAGGGATGGCACGAAACGATCCAGTCGGCACTCGACAACTCGGATGCAGCTATTTTGTGTGTAAGCTCTTTTTTTCTGAGTTCTTCGTATATTCAAGAGCATGAGTTGGCTGCCTTTTTTAAGCACCAGAAAGAGAA
This sequence comes from uncultured Cytophagales bacterium, assembly GCA_964570645.1. Classification (GTDB taxonomy): domain Bacteria; phylum Bacteroidota; class Bacteroidia; order Cytophagales; family Bernardetiaceae; genus DAISIL01. The sequence goes on from CAZNAK010000373.1 coordinate 1,327, forward strand.
AGGGTACCCTATGCTTCCAGTCCTGATGCGTGATGCGAACTTTGCCAATTTTGGGGAGCTTGCGCAACTGCAATTTTTCAAAACTTATGGCGAGAAATATGATTTCTACGACGAGTGGCGTAATAAAGTACTTCCCTTTGAGGAGATTGCAGAGGTAGATAAGCCTAAGCCAAAGCTACTGAACCGCTACGCCAAGAATCTAGCCGATAAAATCAATGCAGCTTTTCAAGTGCAGCAGTCAGGGGGAGCTAGTCCGACACCCGCTGCGCCAACGACAAGCCAACCCGTGGCTACACCCGAGGGAGGAGGGCAGAGCCTAGACGCTTTTAAAGCAGAGCTAAAAGACCACGTGGACGAGCATGAGTTTGATGTGGTTTTTGATAAAATCAAGAAATCTGACTATAAATATCAGAAATTCCAATATAATAATCTCCAGAATAAGGTTACGTTTGGAATTGATCCGATGCTCGTTAGTCAGTTGAAAACATTTATTGGTACATTGAAAGAAAAATAAACGAAGCAGGTGTTAACCGAAGAGCAAGCAGACGAACTATTTGACCTCATTGATGAGGGAGAACTCCACCAAGCCTTTGCCCGATTACGTAGGCAAAAGGTGAAGGGAGCGGCATTGCTTGAAGACGAGTTTCTTGCGACTGGACTGGCTAACCGTTTGGTAAATCGCCTTGAGACTTTAGTTTCACGTTCAACCCTTTTTGACGGACAACAACCGCTCAACGAACGCCTTCGCAATGAATGCAACCGAGAAACGTATGTCGATGAATTTGATGAGGCCTACGAAATCTGTTACGAAGAGGCGTTACAGTCCTTTGTGATGCATGGTGTTTCGCACCAGTTGCCAGAAGTGCTATTTAAGCGTATTTTTTATGAGTTTTACCTCGACGAAGACTACGATGCCGTTGCCGAGACGATACAACTACCGGGCATCAGCCTGCGAAGGCTCAAAAAAAAGGTGTTTGCCGCATTATTCAAAAAGTTTGGTGTGGAGCCGATGCGCGAAAAGCACAATGTAGAAAACCTTCTCAAGCTTCCAGTTATTCGTAACAAAGATTATGTGCTTATCAACTTTGAGATTGAGAGCCGCTTCTGGGATAAGGCATCGAAGTTTGTAGAGGCTTTCTCTAAGGACTTCCTCCAACAACTTTCTGAGCGGAATGAACCCGCCCGTTTTGTATTCTTTTGGTCGGTAATCTATAAGGAAGATGCCCAAACCGAAAAGTTAATCAAGCGTAGAGCAGAGATATTAAAAGCGTTAGAAAAGCTAAAGCCAAATAAAGTACTACCCGAGCTAAGCCCCATTTCATCCGACGACCTAGGTACCTGGATTTCAGTAATTGAAACGCAGGCAAACACTGGAGCTTCCAAACTCTATAACCTCTTAGAAGATGAATTTCAGATCAGCCAAAAGGAGGCCTTTACGATGCGGGAAGCCTTGAGGTATTTCGATTTCATTAAAGCAAACTACAAAAGCCTGTAAAAAACTAATTTTTCACTACCATGAGCAAAAACATCAAAATAGACCTTACCTTCGGCGATTTTCCGAAAGAAGACCACCAAAAGCACCCCGAAAACTACGTCCTCACACCAGAGCTACGAGCCGCCGTGAAGGTCGCTATGGCTTTGCGGCAGCCTCTGCTGATTACGGGCGAGCCAGGAACAGGAAAAACCGAACTGGCTTACAAAGTGGCGAAGGATTTGAGCGAAAAAAATGATGACTTCGGGGCGGAACCGCTGATTTTCAGTACTAAGTCGGCTTCGGGAGCGCGGGATTTGTTCTATACCTACGATGCGGTGCGGCACTTCCACGACGCGAACATCAAAAACGAGCAGCAGCTCAAGCCTACCTCGCACTATATCGCCCTGCAAGCCTTGGGTAAAGCCATTGCCCTGACCCGCGCCAGCGCCCTGATTAGCAGTCGCGATATCAGAATAACC
>CAZNAK010000374.1:0-3263 GCA_964570645.1 uncultured Cytophagales bacterium
GGATTGGGAACCTTTTGTCCGTCCAAGCGGGAAAAAAGTATCAACCTCCACAAACTTACCGATGAGTACATCAACTGGCTAGGCATCAAAAAGGTAGAAAAGGTAGAGCGACACGCCGCCATGATTCCCGTATCGCCCTACAAAGACACCTTAGCCCAAAACGGCGTTTTTTTGATCGGCGACGCGGCAGGGCTAGCAGACCCAATCACGGCGGAAGGAATTTCTAACGCCCTCCTGAGCGGACGTTGGGCAGCCGAGTCCGTGCTAAAACAAAACGGAACATCCGCCGAAATACTTTATCAGCAAAAACTAGAGGTAACGCTTTTACCAAATCTCGCGTCAGGACGACGCTTGGCGTGGCTTTTTTACCGCAAACCGAAGTGGCGAAACTGGCTTTTTGAGCAGCGTGGGCAGTACCTTGCTGAGTCCTTTACGGATTTGTTACTCGGAAGGCGCACCTACCCGAATCCGCAGCGTATCTTACGGCAGGTGGGTAGTAAGTTTTTGGGAGTGTAAAGCAAGAAAGTTGGGTTAATTTTTTTTTCGGAGGAGGAAAGTAATTTATTTCCTCTGCTTAGGTGGTTTTTGGGCAGGATCACGTTTGTGGCTGTTTCGGGGAAGTCCTTCGCCATATTTGGGCTGCTTAGGTGCGAAAAGCCGCGTAAAAAATCCACCTCGCTTGCCCTTGAACTCCGCCCCTTGGTGGTAGTGATTCATACGGATATGGCAGGCTTCTTCTTTGCAGCGTTTTACCTTTTTCTTCTTTTTGGGTTTGTCATCTTTCGTGAATACGACAGGCTCATCGCCTTTGTTTCCTCCAAATACTCCGCAGGAGGTCAATTCAAAGCACAATCCAAGCCCGAGTAATAGTAAAATCAATGATCTTCTCATGTTCCCTTAACGCATAAAAATCAAAGATCGTTTCCTCTCAGGAAGTCCGCAACAGTCATACGGCGTTTTCCCGCAATTTGAAGCTCTTCGATAGCTAAAAAGCCGTCAGCCGTCTTGAAATGAAGGAAGGTTTTATTGTCTGTTCGATATTCTCCGATAGGAATATCCCCTTCTTCTACGATAGGACTACTCTTGAATATCTTGCAGTTTTTGCCCAATAGCTCACAATGCGCCGCCGGGTAGGGCGAAAGTCCGCGCACGAAATTATGCACTTTTTCTGTGGGTTGATGGAAGTCAATCTGGCAGGTTTCCGTAAAAATTTTGGGTGCAAGCTTTAGGTTTTCTTCGCTTTGTGGCTGCGGAATAGTGGTGACTTCTTCGCGCTCAATTTTCTGGACGGTCTCCAAAACCAGCTTTGCACCACGCTCCATCAAACGGTCGTGTAGTGTTTCTGCGGTGTCGTCGGGATGAATGGGTTCTTTTGATTGGGCAATCAAATCACCCGTATCCACTTTTTGTTTCAAGAAAAAAGTCGTTACGCCCGTTTCGGTTTCGCCATTAATCACCGCCCAGTTTATGGGAGCTGCTCCGCGATACTGTGGCAAAAGCGATCCATGCAGATTAAATGTGCCTAGTTCGGGCATATCCCAAACCACGCGCGGGAGCATCCGAAAGGCTACTACGACCTGAAGGTTGGCATTCAGGGCTTTTAGTTCGGCTAAGAAGTCTTTGTTTTTGAGTTTTGGCGGTTGCAGGACAGGAATCTGATGCTTGAGGGCGAACTTCTTGACAGGGGACTGCTGCAATTTGTGTCCTCTTCCCGCAGGACGGTCGGGCGCAGTGATCACGCCGACGATATTATAGCCGTTTTCTACCAATATTTGTAAACTCGGTACAGAGAAATCAGGGGTTCCCATATACACGATTCGTAAGTCTTTCATAAGCTCGCTTGATGATCTATTTGGAATAGTTGCACTAGTTTAAAGTCTGGCTCCACATTGGCGGCAAAAATGCGCGTCGGGGGCATGTTTCGTGGTTCCGCAGACAACACACATACGGTCTTCTTCCTTTTTTGTGCGATGATGCTCTGCGTGACTTCTTCCTATTTCTGCCGAAAAAATCCCTGTAGGTACTGCCAGTACCCCATAACCCAAGAGCATCACAATTGTTGCCAATGCGCGTCCCCAAACCGTAACGGGTGCAATATCACCGTAACCGACTGTCGTGAGCGTTACGACTGCCCAATAAATACTTTTAGGAATACTTGAAAAACCATTATTTTGATCCCCTTCAACCAAATACATCAAAAAGCCAATCACCACGACTGTAACAGCAACGCCAATGATAAAAACGATGATTTTGATCTTACTGGCTTTTAGTGCTTCGGTAAGTTCATTAGCCTGTCCTGTATATTGTTTGAGGTCGAAGACGCGGAAAATATTCAGAACACGAAATACGCGAATGAGCAATAAAAAGTTGCTTCCGACAGCTACCCAAAGAAAATAGGAAGATACAATCGCGACAAAATCAATTAGTCCCTGAGCACTACGAAGAAAGTTCAATGGATAACGATGCGAAAATAGCCGAGCCAGATACTCTAGGACAAAAATAAAGGTGACAAACATCTCAATAGCCAAGAGGTAAGTACCGTACATCTGCTTAATCTCGTACACACTGTGCAGCATCACTACAATTACGCTCAAAACGATAAGCGAGAGGATCGCCATATCGAACATCTTTCCATTCAGGCTACTATCCAGAAAGATCAGTTGGTGCGACTGAGAGCGTAACTTACTCCTAAAAATTCGTTTTGCCGAAACCAATCGTGTATTCATGGGTAAAAGATAGGAAATCTCTAGAGGTTTACATAGCAATAAGTTAATAACCAGCGATAAACTATGCCGTTGCGCCTTTTGCCAGCGCAATAATAATAATCAAAATTACGCTAACGACAAGTCCAACCATCACTTTTCCAAAGTCAACACTAATAACTCGCGTGACATTATTCAGCTTACGCGATTTGAGAATGGCGGAGATCATAAACTCGCGCCCTGCTAGCAAGCCGATAAATACCCAAGTCGTACTCATGGGAAGGTTACCGGCAATACCAAATTCTTCCAGCGCATTCCCTTTGAGTACCAATAAAATAAGCCCGTAGATAAAGTCAACGATCGTTGCGGAACGTATGTCGGTGGTGTTGGTCTTGGTCTTGACTACTTTCTGGACTGCCCCCCCTTTCTGATACATGATGTAAGCCAATAGTCCCATGATAAGCATCGTTGAGCCTACAAATTCTATCGTATTTAATCCCCGAGGGAGGTAAATGTAGATATTCACCAAGTCCTGTGCAAGCCACTGCGTCCAGAGAAATC
>CAZNAK010000375.1:0-3248 GCA_964570645.1 uncultured Cytophagales bacterium
CTTACACCGCTTCTGCCGTAGGAGAGGTCAATGTCGTTACGGCAATGAAAGAAACCAAGGCTATCATTGGAGGAGAAGGCAACGGCGGGATTATTTATCCTGAACTTCATTACGGACGAGATGCTCTGGTGGGCATTGCCTTGTTTTTATCGCATTTAGCCACCTTTGAAGGCTCTGCCAAACGCCTCCGAAGCACCTATCCTGACTACCACATTGCCAAGAAAAAAGTTGAACTCACCCCTGAGCTTGACGTAGATAAGGTCTTGGAAGGAATGCAGAAGAAATACCAGAAGCATCCGATCAATACGGTGGACGGCGTAAAAATCGAGTTTGACGACGAGTGGGTACACCTCCGAAAATCGAATACCGAGCCGATTATCCGTATTTATGCGGAATCACAGACGCAATCTACGGCACAGCATTTGGCCAATAAAATCATTTCGGATATTGGGGAGGTGATTTAGGAACGTAATAATCGCACAAAGTCGTCACTTACAAAGTCCTCATCTGCCTGATCGGGTAAACCGGGGGCAGTGATGGTTTTTCCTGCTTTTTCAGCGGTAAAAAGCCGCTCGTTTAGGGCGAGTAGCTCAGATAGTAAATCACTTTTGGCTGAAAACCCGTAGGCTTCCCGCACCGCCCTATCCAGTTTTTCCTGCAAGGTTTTTATGGGATCACGTCCCGGGAGTTCTAGTATTTGATATAACTCACGAAGACTGAGCTTACTTTTTGTCATCGCCTGCTGAGGGGCAATACGAAGAGCCTCGGCCGTTTGAGCGACCTCACGAATCCGCTTTCTAGTTGGATTTTGTGGCCACGGAAAAGTATTCCATACCGTATTGGAAGTATAACGATAGTCACTTTTAAGGCGTCGTCTTGGAGGAGTGCGTCGGCACAAATGATATTTTCGTCGAGATTGTCGAGTGGCAAAGGCGAAAATTTGCTATCAAAAGTCTCCTGAAACTCGAAATAAGCCAGTTCTTTGGCGATGATCAGCGTCACCTTGGCCAGTTCTACCGAAAAAGGCTTTTTGTCAATACCATAAAATTGTTTGGTACTGACAAGCGGGTACGCCAACAAAAAGTCATGCAAACGCCGCGTTTCTTGACTTCCCGTAGAACGCTCTCTAATGCGGCTCATAATCTGTTGTTCAATCAGTTTGAGTTCTTTGAAGGCGACAAACAAAAAGTTTCCGCTTCCGCAGGCAGGATCAAGCACACGAAAGTTGACCAACTCATCCAACAGCGCGTAGAGTTCATCTAGCGTTTGGGTGGCTTCAATCTTTTGCTGCCACGGCATGACAATGGTGGGGATGACAACCTTTTTGATGTCGCGCTCGTAGGTGTAATGCGCACCCAGCACATGGCGTTCGTTGGCTTCGAGGGCTTGTTCGAGAATTGTTCCGAAAATCGCAGGATTGACCTTTTTAAGGTAATCAGGTAGTAGTCCCGTGCTGTCAGCGAAGGCAGCCACAAGGCATTGTAGGCAATACCGCAAAGCAAGCTCACGATCTACCTTTCGGTCGGTGAGGCTTTTAAAAAGCCCTGCTACCCGACCCGCATTTTCCTTAGTTAGGTCTTTTCGTTTGAGGGAGAGGGTAGGATTACTCGGCTTTGGGAAAAGAAAGGAAGCTGGTAGCGGCGATCGCCCAAATCTTCGGTCCGAATGATGTCCATAGGGTTATAGACATCTTCATCAAAGTCATAAATCCAGAACTCGTCAAAGTTACACAGAATCACATAACGCGGTCGGTTAGGGGTAAGGTGCGTCCAGTAGGTAAAGGCTTGTTGGTAGTGCGTAGCGAGGTTTTCGCCGCGTTTTTTCATTTCAATAAGCACACGCGGCTTCCATACGAGATCAGCAAAGCTTGTGGTACGGGCTTTGATCGTCTCGGATACGGAATTCAAGTGCCGCCCCTGCCCCTTTCAGCCCTTCAGGATACCCTAAGCCAATAAAAAAGTGATCTAAAAATATCTGTGCTTCTCCTTTTTCGTCTCCGCTGATGTACTCTTTATAATAGGCGACAAATTCTTCCATAATTTCAAAGATAAGAAAAGTGAAGGTGTGATGCTAAACCCCCGACGCTTACCCCGGAATCTGCCCTAGTACCCACTCCTCTTCCATATCAAAGATGGATTGCTTTTCGTCCTCTTCTTCCCTTTCATCTTCCTCACCTTCGCCTTTTGGCCAGAGATGAAACCCTTCGGAGTAATTAAAAATTCGCCATTTACCCCAGATACCATTTTCATCGGCGTGCCCCTCATAGTTCACCGTGTGCGCCCCTAGGTAACGCTTCACCATGCTACAAGTCTCTGAGTTAAGGTCATAAGTGCCCGTCCATTTGAATGCACCCACGGAGTCACTACCATTTCCCGTAACGTTGCCATTTTTAAACTCGAGCTGGCACTTCATCTTTTGCTTTTGTCCATCTTCGAGATAAAACCCAATCCAGTCACCACTCGGAAAGCTAGGGTGAGTTTCGGTGAGGTTATTCTTACGATCTGCCATAATTCAAAAAGTAGTTTATAAGAGCTTTTGTTTTACTTACCCCCGCCCCGTTTCTGTGAGGCTTCAAGCAGCCCTTGTGCAAAGGTCTTGAGTTCGCTTTCGGGGTGTGTTTCTAGGAATGCCTGCACGCGCTTGCTGTATGCTACCCAGTCTGGATCGAGTTTAGCTTCTGCCATCAGACCCAGTATTTCGAGTTTATCAAGGTACTTAGTTGTGGGGTTGGTCCGAATTAATGCGGTAATTCCGTTTTTAACCTGCTCGTATGATCCATTTTCGTACTGCTGAAAAAGCTGTCCGTAACTTTGTAGAATTTCGGGTTCACTCTGTGCCGAGGCGACAACAGGGGCACCTTCGGTTTTGGTGCTATCGCTGGGTTCGTCGGACTTATTGAGGAGTTGGGAATAAATTGACTTCGGGTAGTTAGCGGTCAGAAGTGCCGAGTAGCGGTTAGGTTCACAAAAGGTCTCCTGACGGCAAATTGTGACCAGTAAATACAAGGCCTCTGCCGCATAAATATTATCAGGGTAGTCCTCCATGAGTTTTTCGAGCGCACGATGCGCTTCCAACGGCTGCTCAAAGTCTTGAAAATACATCTTACCAAGCTTAAATAAGGCAACTTTTAGTTGTTCGTGAAGGGTGTCTTTCTCGGCTTGCGTACGTGGTACCTCGGCGAGTCGGTCTTCGAGCGAGCGCACATTGGCGTACCGATCCACCTGAAGGGCAGCCTCCGTGGTCAAACT
>CAZNAK010000376.1:0-3239 GCA_964570645.1 uncultured Cytophagales bacterium
GCTTAAGTTCATAAAAGTTTTCGATACGCTGAGGCGTACGGTAAAAGATACCCATCAAGCGTCCCTTAATGGCGTATAAGATTAAGCCAAGCTCTACGCGTGCTTCTTCTAAGAAATCTGAGTTTACCTGACTGCCGCCCTCTTTGCCTTGCTGCTTTGTGCGAGTATCTTGAAGTTTGTTAAAGAACTCTTTTACTTCCTCAGCGAGGGTAGCAAGGGAAGGATATTCGGTCAAAACAGCCGCCAGTTTTTTAACGCGCGCAATCCGCATATCATAACCACCTTCCCGAAACGAAGTGCGTCCGCCTTTCATGATGCGTTTATACTCTAGCGTGTCAATGTCGTATGCAATCATAATTTTAGCATCCCATTGCCGTACCTTAGTACTGACTAACTCAGCAATAAGGGCTTCAAATTGATCGGTATAGTAGCCGTAATCATCTTGATCTAGCTGTGTTTTATCGTATAGCTTAATAAACGCATCGTAAGCAGGCTTACCAAACGCATACAACTCTTGAATGACGGGATTAGTCTCGCCATACGCTTTGAGTTTATCAAAATGATCGTTTGCAATAATGTACATGAGCTTAAAGCTACCTTTAGTACGAGCAAGAAAAGGATTTTCGAGATAAGACCAAGCAACTGTCATAACAATATAAAAGGTTTTGAAGATGAAAAAATTATTATTGCTATCGTTTACGTAAACCTTTACTAAAAGGTTGCTTCTGTTGCTATCAATAATTTATTTCTGTAAACAATGATTAATATACTTTGTATAAGTAATGTTAATTTATGACTAATGATTAGTATTATTGACGCCAATAATTGTGATACGTAACTAAGCAATAGCTTTACTGGTATCAGTACTATTAGTTTGTAATTAAAGATTAATAGTATCGGTGTCGATAGCGTTAATTTGTGAGTAAGAAACGGTATTATTGGTATCGAAAATGTTAATTTGTAAGTAAAGAATGGTATTATTGATGTCGATAACAGCAATCTGTAACTACAGATTAGCATTATCGACACTTTTAGAAGTAGTTACGTACTTAAATTATGCTTATGGAATATCCATAAACTTATGTGTTTGCAGAGAAATACGCCATTCGGGATGTTTTTTGACGTATTCGATGATGCGGGGAAGCATCTTTTCGGCTTTTCCCCACTCGGGTTGTAAAGAGCGCACACAATCTTTGGGCACTTTTGCCGAGAACTCCTCGGCCCAAGCAAAATCACTTTGGGCAAAGATAACGACTTTGAGTTCGTTGGCTTTCTCATAGAACTGAGAGACGGGTTTTTTGAAGCGTTTCGGCGAAAAGCAAACCCAGTCGGCCTTTCCGCGTAGGGGATGCGCGCCTGAGGTTTCGATGTGGGTTTCAAAGCCCGCCGCACGAAGCTGATCTAATAAGTCGTTTAGGTCATACATGAGGGGTTCGCCGCCCGTGACAACCACCAGACGCACGCCGCTACTTTTTGCTAGCTCTACCAGCTCGGTAGTGGTCTTTTTGGGGTGCGCCGCCGCATTCCAAGACTCTTTTACGTCACACCAACTGCACCCTACATCGCAGCCGCCCAGACGGATAAAAAACGCGGCTCGCCCCTGGTGCATACCTTCTCCCTGAACGGTCAGAAACGACTCCATAACAGGATATTCCATAGCTTCTATTTTGTTTCAAAAAGCTGCAAAGGTACAAAAAAGTTTAGGTCGTTCCCCGGAAGGAAACGACCTAACTTTAGTTCAGCGAGTATGCAGGGGGCGGCTTGTATTTATGCCCTTGCAGGTATTTTAGTTTTCCCACAAATTGTTCTCGTACTCGGTCAACGTATATTGATAGTTGAGTTCTGCCCCGCCGTTGTCGGTGAGGACACCGACGACCCCGCTAAAACCTTCGAGGTTTAGGTGTGCCTCACTGTTTTGCGCATTATACCAGATGGCACTCGGGTTGTCGCGGAAGAGGTTTTGTACTAACTCTTTGTGACTAAACGTGGCGAGGCTTTTTTCGCAGTCCGCAGGGTTGTAGGCAGCGGGTATTTTGATGGTCATCGTCTGCATGTCATGCACTAAACGCGAACGCTTACGGTCAAAGATTAGGTCTTCGGTAAATTCCAAGAGGTAAAGCTGGTTGGGAAGATACTCGTTGGCAACAAGTTCTGAATCCGATACTTCGTCGGTGTCTGGTTCGGGATCATCCCAAATACTTGGGTCTGTGAGTATCCATTCAGTGCCTTGCATGGGATCGCCTGCGTCTATTTTAAGGTTGTCTTCAAAGGTCTGCTGATCCATGCGCTTGGTGAGGGATTCATCTTCGTAAGAATGCACGACTCCTAGCTTTGCCGCCTCCATGATCAGTTTTGTAATCTCTTGGTTGTTCGCAAAGAGTGGTTTATTTTGCTTTTGTCTGAGATCTAGTTGGTAGGTTAGGTGCTTTCGGAACATGATGTCCGACTCGTGTACGGGACGTAGGGGGTTAGGATGTCATCCTTCGTTGCTGTATTCCATTCCGTACTCTTGTGCAGAAGCAGCAGAGCAGATTAGTCCTAGGCATAGAGGTAATAAAAATTTCAACTTTCTCATATTTAGTTGTACTATTTGGTGTAATCGTGTTAGTGAAACGCCTCATCTCTCACATTTATTATAATTTCAGGAAGAGTAATAGTTGTTTTTTATATAGCACATAAAATAAAGTAAAATAATATAGTGGACGTTCCATAAAAATTAAAATATTGATAATGAAGCGATTATTGTTTGTATATGTATTCTGAGGCCGCCTATAACGTTATTTTTTTATTGAAAATTACCTTTAATGGTACTTGAATGAACTAAAGATTATGCACCTGCTTATTGAATAAATTGAAAAAACTACCTACTTTCGTTTCTATGAATAGACACGATCTTCTTTCTTCTATCAAAAATACGGTTCAAGATTTATTTATTGTCAGTGAGACCGATGAACCCATTGAATGCTTTTTTTGGCTTAGTGCCGAGGCATTTACTCCCAAGCAGGCACAAAAGCTTTGGGGGGAAGCTCAACCTAAAACGAAATCGTTTGAGGACTTTTTCGCGCCTTACGTCACGCCCCGCGATTGGCACTCGGATCAACAAAAAGCCGATGTGCTGCGCTTCCAAAAGCTAAAAAAGATACTGGAAGCACAACTTACAGGCTTGAAGGTCTATCTGACGGGCGATGATTATGAAACTACTTATTGGCTGGTTGGTAAATACGCTGAAAAAGAGTATC
>CAZNAK010000377.1:0-3236 GCA_964570645.1 uncultured Cytophagales bacterium
GTCAACGTTGATGATGATTTTTTCATCGTCAAGGAACAAATACCAGTCAATGGCGTACAGATTCTCTTTATAATTAATACTATTTGCCTTTTCGTACACCTGGGGCCTAAATCCTGCGTCCTTGAGGGCAGCAAAGAAACGGTTGTAGTTGATCTGAAAGTTTTTGGGTAGAAGCTCATAGACGTTCAACTCAATGATGCGCTGCTTAAACTTACTCAAAAGGTAGTACTCATCGTTAAAGTAGCGTCCGTCAAATGAATTGTAGCGTCCCAGTATGGGAAATTGATCCGTAGGTTGGCTCATAAAATGAGTATTGTAAATTTAGTCTTAAACAACTTGCAAGCTACACTAAAAGTTCCGCACAAAAAAGATCGCATTGCAAAAGAATAAGCTACTACCGTGATGAAAACCTCGAAATGTAGGTGCGTCGGCAAAGTAAGTAATCTGTCCACGTCCAAAACGCTGCGTACTTAACGCTAATGCCTGAGGAAGTGCCTTTTTGAGTTCACTCCCCATAAATCCGCTTTCCACACGTTCAAAGGTGCCTACGTTCCAGGTCCCTGACTTCTTGGGAAGTTGTTCAAAAATTTGTGATTCTTCTTTGAGCATGAAGCAAGTTTGCGGTATTCCAAAGGCTAGTGGATGAGAATTATCCAAAGCAACACGGACAATACAACCCGCTGTTCTGGTTTTTAAGCGTGTACGGGATTGGGATTTAAAGGTTTCGGGCTGAACAGAAACTTTAATTTCCTCAATATCAGAGTTGTTGAGCTTCCCAATCGTCTCTATGGCTTCTCCTATCACAATCACATGACCGCCCAATTTGAGATACGCTTCAATGGCGCGTACATTGTAACCATCGCCAGGGGGTAACACTAAGGCATCGTAGTCTGTGAGTTTAAATGCAGAAAGGTTTTCGGCATCTAGCAAAGCAAAATCCGCATTAAGCCCTTCCTCCAAAAAATGCCAAAGCTCTCCTGCCCGCGTTTGTGCTGCATCTTTACCAACCACCAGACCAAGGCGTGGTAACGTAAGAATTTCAAAATTATCTTCGCCCAGGTCGTCCCCTTCTTTTACCAGCCCGGTAGTGACGGGAATAAAAATCTGTTTACTTTCTTCACAAAGTCGCTGAATAGCTTCTGAAAAGTTCTCTTTCTTCTCCGACGGCTGATCCCCTTTCAGAATCACTAATGTACCCGCGCTGAGCTCATTTTGGCCTTGCTGAAAGGATTCCTTTGCACCCCGTACACGCCAGCCTGCCCGTAGTGCTGTAACCAAAAATTTAGCATCGTCAGCACTTTTCCACTCGATCAAAACGCCATATTTAACGTTGATTTCGGTTTTTTGAGGTTCCTTTTCCGAAAAAACTTCTGTATTAATATTCCCCTTGAGTGCCATGGTCTTTAATCCAAAAGAATACGGAATTGCCCACGCCGTAAGATCATAAGTGAGCGAATCGGAAAGTTCTGGCTCTGGCTCGAATAGCACTTTTACCAGCCGCCCCTGATTTTGCCTCACGCTAATCACTAAATCCTCTTTCTTTATCTGGACATTTGCTGTTTTACCTAGTTGGTAGCTAAAACCGTTGACCTGTACCACATTTTTTGGGCTTGAATAAATAATCTGATTTGCGTCGAGTAAGTTCCGCAGCTTTTTGAGGGTCTCGGGCGGATTATCTGACGAGACAACAAAAGTATTGTAAGTGGATTCAAATTCGCCTTTTCTGGCGGCCTCAAAGTAGTCAACGAGTTGCTTTTTTAGCTCTTCTTTAAGTCCGTAAGCCGTTTCAAGGGTGGAGAGACCTGTCTGGTGATGGTGTTCGAGCCGTGCTTTGAGGGTTAACAACTGTCCACCCTTTCGCTTGGCAGCTATGCCCGCAACGCCGCCGCCCGCCTGTTCGTAAGTCATACCCATGGCACCCTGAAAGCTTGGCCACGTATCGCCGTAGCTTGGATAAAATAGGTCAAACGTTTTCTTGGTATAATACCTCCAGCCCTGTTTATTAAAGTGATCTGCATGGTTTTGTCCTACTTCTTGCTGAAATTCCCTTTGCCACTCCGTAACTACTTTGTGTATCGGCTCTGCCGAAGGTGGAAAAAAGTAGGAAGATTCTACGCCCATTTCATGGAAGTCCACTGCAACGTGTGGCATCCAGCGGGAGTAAAGTATTGCTCGTTGCTGACTCTCGACCTGCGTCTGCCAGAGCCAGTCTCGATTTAGGTCAAACAAATAGTGATTGTACCTTCCATGCGGAAAATCAGTCTGATGCGCAAGGGTTTGCGGGTCTGTGTTTGGGAGTACATGCTGCCACTGACGATGATATTGCACATAACGCTCGCGACCGTCAGGGTTGAGGCAAGGGTCAAGCAGTATGACGGTCTCATCAAGCCATTTCTTTATGGTATCATTTTCGGAAGTAGCCAGAAGGTGTAGGGTCTTAAGAGCTGCTTCGGTACTGGCAGCTTCATCGCCATGGATATTATACCCTAGCCAAATGATTATTTTTTCGTCTTCAAGCTTACCCTTACCATCCCGAAATCCTAGCAGTGAGAGGTGATTCTGGCGAATTTCCTCCAATTTTTTGAGGTTTTCAGGACTGGAAATAACCGCAACCTGAAGCTCCCGTCCTTCGTAAGTCGTTCCATAGGTGAAATACTGGACACGCGCACTTTTTTGAGCGACTTCTCCAAAGTAATGACTAACTTGGTAGTGATATGTAAATCGACTACCAAGTTCATAACCCAGAAATTCACTGGGTGAAGATTGTGAAAAGCAGGCATTGATTACGCTGTAAGCAAGAAAAAAGAATAGTTTTCGCATAGGCTGCCAAAAATAAAAGAATTTTGGTTTACTCAGAATGGACTACCCAAAACTTTTTTTGATTCGTGCAGGACAGCTCCTTCTCAACCTCAAGAGAATGTTATCTTCTGATTATTTCATCCCTCTTCTATCTTCGAATAAATTAAATCCCGAGAAACTTTTGGTGATCTCAGAGCTTTGCCCTACTTTTGTCATCCCTTTAGACGCGAAGGGGCTAAGATTTGAGGAAACGGAATTAATTTTTCTTCTTTTGAAGATTTGGAAAATAAACTCTACAAAGCTTTTGGTGATGTTTAAACTTCGCCTTACCTTTGTTGCCCCTTCAGATGTGAGTGGGATCATTCATGAGAAGCAAGGAGTAAAAGTGATGGGTTTATTTACTGCCATTTTCTATTCTTCGAGTTCTCAAAAAATAT
>CAZNAK010000378.1:0-3217 GCA_964570645.1 uncultured Cytophagales bacterium
GGGATACACGTAAAGGCAGAAAGTGCGTTTGAAACGGTCGCTGACTTGGAAGGTAAACGCTTTGCCATCAGTCGGATGCAGTCGGGATCGCATTTGATGGCATTCGTGAATGCTCAACAAAATGGCTGGAATCCGCAGGAACTCCAGTTTGAAATTGTTGGGGGCTTTCAGGGCGCAAGAAAAGCCCTCAGAGATAAAAAAGCCGATGCCTTCATGTGGGAAAAGTTCACGACCAAACCCACCGTCGATAGCGGCGAATGGCGACGTGCAGGTGTATGTTTAACACCTTGGCCGTGTTTTTCGATTGTCGTTCGGGAAGAAATCCTTTCAAAAAATGAAAAGCAGCTCACCAGCCTACTTCAAATGGTGCAGTCAGCCCTTGAATTATTGCCCTACGAGGAGCGCATCACGTTTATTGCCGAAAAATATGGGCTTGAAGCAGAAGATGTGAAGACTTGGTACGCTGAAACTTCATGGCTTTGCGCACCAGAAGTAGAAAAAGCTGCCCTAGAAAATGTTCAAAATACCTTGGAGCAGCTTAGGATCATTGAGGAAAAGAAGGTAGTAACAGAAATCGTCGGAGCAAGTACACGTCTTATTTAATTTGTCCAAAGGTTAGAAATTTTGTTCCTTGTAAGGCTATGAAACACCTCACAATCAGTTTTCTCTGTTTTTTTTTGCTTCAAGGTCTCTTTGGACAACAGCTTACCGACTCTGCTTATGTGGCGACGCATTACATAAAGAGTGAGTACGAAGTCGCTATGCGCGATGGTATTAAGCTATTTACAGTGATTTACGAACCTAAAGATCAGTCAAAGACCTATCCTGTCCTGATGAAGCGGACGTGTTACAGCGTCAGACCTTATGGAGAAGACAATCTTCCCAAATCGCTCGGCCCCTCATCTTACCTGATGCGTTCAGGGTACATTTTTGTGTATCAAGATGTACGAGGACGCTGGATGTCGGAGGGAGATTTCGATAATATGCGACCCAATGTGAAGGGCAAAAAAGGGATTGACGAAAGCTCAGACACCTACGATACTATCGAGTGGTTGCTGGCAAACGTAAAGAACAACAACGGAAAAGTAGGTCAATGGGGGATTTCGTATCCAGGTTTTTATACCGCTGCTGCCTTGCCTGACGCGCATCCCGCGTTGGTTGCCTCCTCACCGCAAGCACCGATAGCAGATTTTTATTTTGACGATTTCCATCATAACGGAGCCTTCACGCAGGGGTATATTCAAACTTTTCCTGTCTTTGGAGAACAAACCGAGCAGCCTACACAAGCGCAATGGTACGGCAAAGATTGGGAAAAGCTAAGAGAGTTGGGTAATGTGAATGACGGTTATGCTTTTGGGCTTTCTGTTGGACCGCTAAAAAATATCACAGACAAGGTTTACACCGATAATTTTTTCTGGAAGCAGCACGTCGCACATCCCGATTATGACGAGTTCTGGCAAGCGCGTGACCTTTTGCCGCATCTGCGTGACGTTGACCACGCTGTTTTGGTAGTCGGTGGCTGGTTTGACTCGGAGGATTTGTACGGCCCGCTTAATATTTATAAGACGATTGACCAAAATAATCTTGAAGCAAAAGCTACCCTTGTCATGGGACCCTGGACGCACGGCGATTGGGCGCGTGATTATGAGCAGCAGATGGTGAATCACATTTACTTTGGTGACGGTTTGTCGGACTTTTATCAGAAAAACCTAGAGTTTCCTTTCTTTGAGCATCATTTGAAGAGCGCACCCGATCCTGAGCTTCCTACGGCGTGCTTATTTGATACAGGAAAAAAAGAATGGAAGTATTTTACGGAGTGGCCCTCAAAGGAATATCCAAAGGTAAAGTTTTCTTTTGCGCCTAACGAGATGCTTTTATTAGATAAAGTCGGAAATGCTTCGGAGGAGTTTACTTATACGAGTGATCCGATGAAGCCCGTTCCCTACCGTTCCGAGATTGAGCCGCTTCGGTTTACACCACGCCCTTACATGACCGACGACCAGCGTCATGCTTCGTATCGTCCCGATGTGTTGACGTTTAAAACAGAAGTTTTGGAGGAGGATTTTACCCTTGCAGGCGAGCTTTTGGCAAAGCTTAAGGTTGCTATTTCAACTACGGATGCTGACTTCGTGGTAAAAGTTATCGACGTTTATCCTGACACAGCAACCTCTGCGGTTGAGATGCCCAAACACGTTCAATTTGGCGGCTATCAGCAGCTTGTTCGGGCGGAGGTATTTCGTGGAAAGTATCGAGAGGACTTTTCAAAGCCAACAGCTTTTACACCTAACGAGCCTACCGATGTGGAGTTTCGCTTGCAGGACGTGCTGCACACCTTCAAAACGGGGCATCGGGTGATGATTCAAATCCATAGTACATGGTTTCCTTACATCGACCGTAATCCGCAGCAGTTTGTAGATAATATTTTTGAGGCTGAGGCGGACGATTTTATCAAAAGTGAGATCACTATTTTTGGAAATAGCACGGTGGAGGTGAGGTAGGAGGTGTCTTCATAACTAAACCCCTCGCTGAATCGCTTCCCTCGGGTTGCGCAGTGCTGCCCGCACGGTATGGACGCTAATGGCAATAAAAGTATCCAGAAATACGAATAAGGTCGCAAGAAGGAACATTTTTGGTGAGGGGTTGATGTGAAACTCAAACTCAGCAAACCAGCCATATAATACGAAAAGTGCTAAACCCCAGCCGATTAGAACGCTTTGTCCGATCAAAATCAAAAACTCTCGGTTGAGTAAAAGAATCAGGGAAAAGGTTGTAGCACCCAGCGTTCGGCGAATGCCAATTTCTTTTTCCCGACGCGCAACGACAAATGCAGACAATGCGAAAAGCCCCATCATAGAGATGGCAACGGCAATAACTGCGAGTACAGAGGAAATGATTCCAAGAATTTTTTCTTGCCGGTAGCTCTGCAAAAGCGCGTCTTCGAGGTTAAAAAACGCTAGCTCTTGATTGTTCGTAAAGTTTTTCCATGCCGTATTTAATACTTTTTTAGCCTCCGCTTTGCTCTCAGGGGCAGCACGGATCATGAGATACTTTTGATACATGGCATTTGCACCGTCGTGATATTCCATCACCAAAGGTGCCATCGGTTTGTACAATGATGTAAAATGGAAGTCATCAACGACACCTTGAATAATCTTCTTGGAAGTGCCCAGTGCGTAATGCCCTGCTGGAATTTTTAGATACTTACCAATAGCTGCCT
>CAZNAK010000379.1:0-2689 GCA_964570645.1 uncultured Cytophagales bacterium
ACCATCTCTCGGCAGGAGTTTTTACTGCGGTTAGTGGATATTCTGTACAGCCGCAGCGAGGAGGAGTTTGAGCGAGGCAACTTTCGGGTGCGCGGCGATACAGTAGAGGTTTTTCCCGCTTACTCGGATTTTGCGTATCGCATTTACTTTTGGGGCGATGAAATCGAGGCGATCCATCGTGTAAATCCAAAAACAGGGGAGAAATACAATAACGAAGTTTCGATCACGCTTTTTGCGGCTAACTTGTTTGTTACCGGAAAAGAAGTCATTGATCAAGCAGTAGTCGAGATTCGGCAGGACTTGGAACGCGAACTGATCGCCTTCGAGAACGAAGGACGTTTTGATGAGGCCAACCGGCTGCGCGACCGTACACTACAAGACCTTGAGATGATCGAAGAAATCGGTTTTTGCTCGGGTATTGAGAACTATTCACGGTACTTTGACCGCCGTAAACCCGGCGACCGCCCCTTCTGTCTGCTGGATTATTTTCCAGATGACTTTTTATTGATGGTCGATGAGAGCCACGTGACCATTCCTCAGGTGCGGGCTATGTGGGGGGGGGATCGCTCCCGAAAGATTAGTTTAGTAGATTTTGGCTTCCGTATCTCGGCGGCACTGGATAATCGTCCGCTCAAGTTTAACGAATTTGAATCGCTCTTGAATCAAACGGTCTTTGTTACGGCAACACCAGCAGATTTTGAGTTACAGAAGTCAGAAGGCGTGGTTGTGGAGCAGATCATCCGTCCGACGGGCTTGCTTGATCCTCTGATTGAGGTGCGCCCCACCAAAAACCAAATTGACGACCTGCTAGACGAAATTGACCTCGTAATTAAACGCGAAGAACGTATCCTGATCACGACGCTTACCAAACGGATGGCCGAAGAACTTAGTAAATACTTCGACCAGATCGGAATCCGCTCTAAATACATGCACTCGGATATCAAGACTTTAGACCGTGTAGAGATTCTGCGCGGTCTGCGCCTGGGCGAGTACGATGTGCTGGTGGGTGTGAATATGCTACGAGAAGGCTTAGATTTGCCCGAAGTTTCTTTAGTCGCTATTCTGGATGCTGACAAAGAAGGCTTTTTGAGAAATGAACGTTCACTGATTCAGACTATCGGGCGGGCGGCAAGGAACCACAACGGACGTTTTTTGATGTATGCCGACAAGCTCACTCCCTCCATGGATCGAGCTATATCGGAGACACAACGCCGTCGTACTTTACAGGAAGCCTATAACCGCGAGCACGGCATCACGCCAAAAACCGTATTGAAGTCCAAAGAAGCCATCATGATGCAAACCTCTGTGGCAGATTCCAAACGCTGGACGCAGGAGCATCGCAACGAGGAGTCTGAGCTTAATGTCGCCCTTGATCCCGTCGTACAAAATATGGATTTGGAGGAGATCAACAAACTAATTGCAGACACCAAACGCAAGATGGAAAAGGCTTCCAAAGAGCTCGAGTTTATTGAGGCAGCACGCCTTCGGGACGAGTGGCAGCAGCTGGAGGCATTACGAGAAGAGAAGTTCGGAGGAGGAACTTCAAACTGATGCATTGAATTTCTTTTACTTGATTAAAGTCCCAAAAGTTCGATCTGGAAAACCAAAGGCGTATTGGGGGGGATCGTACTACCCGATCCGCTCGCGCCGTATGCTAGTTGGGAAGGGATATAAAACTCTGTGATTTCGCCGAGCACCATCTGGGGGATAACCAAATCCCAACCTCGGATGACCTGCCCTGCACCAAGAGTGAACTCAAAGGTGTCATCGCGCAGGTAAGAGGAATCGAACACCTTACCGTCCAGAAACCGCCCTTCGTAGTGTACCGTTACACTGGAACCGATTTGTGGGTTGTTTGCTCCCGTACCCGCTTCCAAAACGCGAAAGTAAATGCCGTCTGTTGTTCGGGTAACGTCAATATTGTTTTCTTCAAAGTAATCCTGAAGGATCTGATCTTGGCGTGAGGCTAGTAGCTCACTTTTGTCCACATTGCTGGTTTCGCAAGAAAGGAGAACAAGTAAGCCGAAGAGGTAAATTAATCGTTTCATAGAGCAAAGATAAGTGGTTTTTATACGCTAAACCGCATAAAAAAAGGGAGAAGTTTATTCTTCCCCCTTTAAATCCTTCGGATTAACTACCTATTTACTCTTCTTCTTCCCATAAAAGTCAGGGAAAGTCTCGTCGAAGTAACTCCAATAGTCTTTTACGGTCTTTTTCATATCACCTGCCAGAAAGATAATTCCAATTAAGTTCGGCACGGCCATCAAGACAATAGCGATTCCGGCAATCGTCCAGACAATCGTAGTATCAACAAACGATCCGACAAAAAATACGATCACGTAAATTACTCGATAGGCTGTCAGGGAGCGATCTCCGAGTAGGTAATAAATGGCACGATCACCGTAATACGACCAGGAAAGTGCCGTTGAAAAGGCAAATAAAAGAAGCCCGATTGAGATAATATATTGACCATAATCTCCTAGAAGCCCGCGCTTGAAGGCTTCTCCCGTTAGTGGTGCGCTATGAATGAGCGAGTTTCCTTCCAAAACAAACTGCTCATCTTCAATTCTACCTTCTTTTACGGCAACCGAGCCTGTATAAAGCGTACGTTCCGGGGTTTCTAGATCGCTCTGATAAACTTTGATGTCTTCGGCAATCGAACGCGCATGGATTACAGAAAGCTCATTTT
>CAZNAK010000379.1:2699-3213 GCA_964570645.1 uncultured Cytophagales bacterium
ACTCGTAAATCTCCCGTAAAGAGTAACTGATCTGCCGTTTCGATTTGGTTGAGGTGCTTGAAAAGTATTTGTTGGTCGGTTTCATTGGTTTCCTCATAGATGCGCGATAGAATTTCTGTATCTGCTGGCGCGAACTCATTGGGTAGCTTCTCGTTCCATACACCCGAAGAAAGTAGTACCAAGCCCGTCAAGGTACAAATCACAATCGTATCAATGAATGGTTCCAAAATCGCCACTATCCCTTCCGAAACTGGCTCTTTGGCACGTGCGGCAGCGTGTGCGATCGGTGCTGAACCTTGCCCTGCCTCGTTAGAAAACAAACCACGATTTACGCCACGATTGAAAGCATACGCAAAGGTCGCCCCCAGAAACCCACCCGCAGCGGCTGTTCCCGAAAAGATACTTCTTGGGTCAAACACAGAGATAAACGCAGGGCCAACATTTTCGATATTTGCGAAAATCACACCTAGCGCCCCCAATACATAAAGCAAGGCCATGGAAGGCACGAGCTTTT
>CAZNAK010000380.1:0-3207 GCA_964570645.1 uncultured Cytophagales bacterium
CGGAAGAGGCTTCCCCATTGTTTTTGGCATCAGGTGAGTTGAATACTCAGGCATTAGCGGCTCAACTCAGCGCAGTTCAAGAAAATGCCCGCCAAGAAGGATTTTCATTAACTTTGCCGCCTAATGAAATTTTAAGCCCTAAACCTGACGAGCTGGGGAGGCGCATATTTACGGTGCTGGCGGAAGGAGACTGGGGCTTGTAGCACATGAAAAACGAACTACGCGGCATAACAGCATACCTCCGAAAAGAACTCCTCCTGGAGTGGCGTGAACGCTATGCTTTCAATGGAATTTTACTCTATGTGGGAGCGACTATTTTCGTTTGTTATCTGGGCTTTCAGTCGAGTAAAGGTGCGCTAAATCCTTTTGCGTGGAATGTGCTTTTCTGGATTATCTTGCTGTTTACGAGTCTCAATGCGGTCTCAAAAAGTTTTTTGCAAGAACGCGAAGAACGCCTTCGATATTACTACCTCCTGATGTCTCCCCAAACGCTCATTTTGGGTAAAATGTTGTATCAAATGCTGCTTTTGCTGCTCATTGGAGGCATTGCCTTTAGTTTTTACGCTTTTATTTTGGGAAATCCAGTACAAGATCTTGGTTTATATCTGCTGAGTTTATTTCTTGGAACGACGGGTTTTGCTGCTGCCTTAACGATGATTTCGGGCATCGCCGTGCAAGCTAAAAATAGCACTACGCTGGTCGCTATTTTGGGTTTTCCTGTGCTCCTGCCTATGCTTTTGTTGCTCATTAGGGTTTCGCGTCAAGCTCTGGACGGACTTAACCGGGCGGTGAGCCAAGATGAACTGCTTATTCTGCTTGCCTTGGACGCGATCGTGATTGCGGTGGCGTATTTGCTGTTTCCCTACCTCTGGCGGACTTAATTTCCATAAAATCAGGATACAAAATCGCTTGCTTTTTTGTATAATCACTCGAAAGAATAGATCAAATGGAACATCGAGAATTTGCTGAATGGGATTTAGATGGACTTGACAAGGCTTTCAGCTTGAGGCAAATTCTGGTTAACGAATGTAACGTACTATAACGTGAGGAAGGTCTAGCTTCCACGCAGTCGGTCTCCGACTTTGAAAAATAAATTTTACTTGATTTATAAGAACCGCTACAATGGGGTGGCAGCTCTCGGAATCCTGATATTCCTTTTTTGGCTTTTCAAGATGCTAAAAGCCCTGAAAAAGATTATTAAAACGGAGCTTTTGTAATACAGCCTTTTTCGTATAGATGTAAAAGTCAAATTTTAAAGGAAAATCTCTTTACCTTTACAGCTATGAAAAAGCTGCAACTATTTACCTTACTTTTCTTCTTACTGGGCTGTGCTTCCAAAACGCCCGTAAGTAAATCCTACCAACCCAAAAATGTCATTCTACTCATTGGTGATGGGATGGGACTCACACAAGTCTCCTCGGCGTTTTATTTTGGTGAGGGTGAACCTAACTTTGCCCGTTTTCCTTTCACGGGGCTGAGTCGTACGTCTTCTTCGAGTCATAAAATTACGGATTCAGCAGCGGGGGCAACAGCACTTTCTTGCGGTGTGAAGACCTACAACGGTGCCGTCGGGGTGGACAATCAGGAAAAAAGTGTAGAAACGCTAGTAGAGCGCGTCTCGAAGTATGACCTTAAAACGGCGGTTTTGGCAACCTCCTCGATTACCCATGCTACACCAGCTTCATTTTACGCGCATGCCAAGAGCCGTAACGAACACGAAAGTATTGCTAGTCAGTTGGTTAGCTCCTCGGTAGATTTTTTTGCGGGAAGCGGAAAAAAGTATTTTTTTAAGCGAAAAGATGGTCAGAACCTCATGGAAGAGCTTACTGGGGCAGGCTTTGTGATGGATACGACGGACTGGAAAATGCCCGAGTCTCTGGATAGGGATAAGAAGTATGGCTTTTTGGTTGAAGACAGATCACTTCCCATGATGACCGAAGGCCGTGGCGATTTTCTTCCCGAAGCCACGCAGGCGGCACTTTCGCACGTCTCACAAGACAAAAATGGCTTTTTTATGATGGTCGAGGGGTCACAAATCGACTGGGGTGGGCACGCTCGCGATGGAGAATACATTGTGCGGGAGGTCTTGGACTTTGACAAAGTACTTGGTGTTGCCCTTGATTTTGCCGAAAGAGATGGAAATACACTTGTTATCGTGACCGCAGACCACGAAACGGGAGGTTTTGCACTCTCACCGAAGTTGATTCGTTTGCGTTGGGATTATGATGTCTTGGACAGACAATTTTACGCGGGTGCGGATTCTGTTCCATCGGCGGGGCATACGGCAACGATGGTTCCTGTGTTTGCTTACGGCCCGGGAGCGGAAAAGTTCATAGGTATCTATCAGAATAACGCTATTTTTGATAAGATCCTAGAAGCTACGGGGTGGTAAAAAAGCATAGCTCAACGCGTCCTGCGTGATGTTGTAAAACGTAATTTTTGACTTGACTTTAGGCTTAGACATCTACGGCAATAGCAGGGCGGTCAATGGGTTAAGGACCTACTCAAAAGAAAACCCGTACTCATTTTGGCAGATTGTGGTCGTAGATTTTACTACACAAAGAGACACCCCAATGGGAAGCCTCTACAAGAACACACGGTTACATTTGCACAGAGATACCTAAAAGAAAATAAAATATTGCGTTACCCCCGCCAAAAGCCCTAGTACTGCACCTACGGTAATTAAAATCCACTCATCTTCCTGAAAGGCAGGACGCAAAAATGCCTCAAACTCGTCCGAAGGCAGCCCTGCCATCTTGGTTTCCAGCGTTTCTCGCATTTGGAGGGCACGTTCGGCGTAACGATAGATGTCAACAATTACGACGGGCAATTCTTGTTGGAAGCGATAGGCGACGATGTTCCGAATGATCGCCATTTGGTCATTGACAAAGTTCGTTTTCAGAAGGTTCTTGGATAATCCCACCGTCGTATCGACCACATGATGTACGTGCCTTTCAATGATTTCGTTGAGTTTTTCTGCCCCCGGGCCGCGTACGACGAACTCAAAAATATTTTCTGTGGTCAAGATATGGTTTGTAATCATTTTGGAATATTCTGCCGACACCTCAGGTTGCCGTTTGAGGAATAGTCCCTGAATTTTTAATCCTAGCAGGTTAATCGGCTTACGCGGCCGAAAGATTACCTTTAAGGCAATTGCATTGGTGCCCCAACCTACCAGAAGCCCAAAGAATGGCAATAAAAACCAAG
>CAZNAK010000381.1:0-3199 GCA_964570645.1 uncultured Cytophagales bacterium
ATTGAGCAATGCTTTTGTGCTAATCGACGAGGCACAAAACACGACTTCGATGCAACTCAAAATGTTGCTCACGCGCCTTGGGCCAGGCTCAAAAATGATTGTTACGGGTGATATTTCGCAGATCGACCTCCCGCGAAAGGTACGTTCAGGACTCGTGGAAGCCGCTTCAATTCTCAGAAATATTGAAGGAATCTCTGTCGTTAAGCTGGAAGGAAAAGACGTAGTACGCCACCGTCTGGTAGGGCAGATTATTTCGGCTTACCAGAAATTGGAAGATGCGGCGCAGGAGGGGAGTACACGAGATAGAAAATAGCGTTTGAGCCGCGAAGTAATCCCTTCGCACCTCTTCGTATTTTTGACATATAAACATATCGTAGCGATGCCCACATACCTATTTAATTCAAACCGAGGAGCTTGATAACGATAAATTATCCTTGATTCGACAACTCATGCACCAGCCTGGAATCAGTATGCACGAAACGGCTGAACCTACTCCCTCCGAGAACAAGAATCATTATTTTTACGACCCTAACCAAACGGATTATGGCTTCGAGGACATTGAGGCGATTGTAAAAAAGTTTCCGTCGTCCAAAAGGTGGACTTCCCACGACTTAGAAAATACCTACATCTTTCCTTCTGACCTCACTTTTAAGATTCAACTTCTCGGCTTTCAAATTTTAAGTCGCCTTCAAGTCTTTATGGGAGGATTTGCGATTACCCATAACTTAGGTGAGGTTTATGTAGCACCAGTAGGGCTAAAAGTTAACGAAGGGACGGTTTTAGAACCTGATGTGCTGTTTGTCTCTATTAAGAAACAGTACGTAGTTAAGAATGATAAAGACCTTGAAGAAGCTCCTGATCTAGTCGTTGAAGTGCTTTCTCCTTCTAACTATCCGAAACTCCGTGAACAAAAAAAGCAGCAATATACTGACTTTGGGGTACAAGAGTACTGGGAAATCCATCCCAAAAAGCAAAAAGTAACCGTCGAAACCTTACAGACGCTTACCGATCAGGACACAGGAGTTTTTTACGTGGATTACCAAATATATTCCGAAGCCACAGGAAAAGGCACGGTCAAGTCAGAAGTGTTGACAGGCTTTGAATTAGATGTTGCGACTTTGTTTTAAACCTTGCCTGTTGTTATTCTTTCTCTTACTTTAGCTTTGGTTATGGATATAAAAACGGAGTTCGAGGAGTTCTTGGCCAGTAAATCTATTGACGCAAAGGCTTTTGCCGAAGGAAACCCAGAGAAGTTTGAGTCATTTTTGAGGCTTTTCGGAAAGGTTTCGCCCAAAAGCTTTGTGCAGCAAAAGCTGTTTTTGATCAATAAAACCCGTAGAACATATCATTTGCCCAAACCCGAAAAGAGTGCTACACCCCCCCAAACTACCAATCAGCCTAAACCCAAAATCAAACTAAAACTAAAACCCAAAAAAACTGATGACAGCAACCCAACCGCCACCCCTCCGCCTACTCAGGAGTGAGGTCCAGAAAATTTCGGGTGAAATATCGCTACCCACTTCCAAGAGCGAAAGTAATCGTCTCCTGATTATCAACGCACTAAGTAATAATCCTGCTTCCATTTATGGGCTTTCTACGGCAAACGATACACAGCTCCTTCGCAAACTTCTTGACTCCAACAGCAAAGAGCTGAATGCTGAGGACGCAGGAACAACGTTTCGCTTCCTGACGGCCTTTTGCGCTGTGACCAACCGAGAAACGATACTCACAGGGACAGAACGGATGAAGCAGCGTCCGATCGGGATTTTGGTGGATGCACTCCGAAGCCTTGGTGCCGAAATCGACTATTTGGAAGAAGAAGGCTTCCCACCTTTGCATGTCAGAGGTTTTCGGTTACAGAAAAGTAATCAGCTACAAGTAAAAGGCAATATCAGCAGCCAGTTCCTTTCAGCCTTATTGATGATTGCGCCCCGACTTCCGCAAGGACTTGAACTAGAAATTATTCCGCCGCTTCGCTCGGCACCTTACTTGGAAATGACGATTCGTCTTATGGAACGCTTTGGCATAACGGTAAAGCGTGAAGGCTTACATATTTCGGTTGAGCCACAGGCATATAAGCCTGTTTCCTATACGGTGGAAGCGGATTGGTCAGCGGCGAGTTATTGGTATGCCTTCGGAACGATTTTTCCTGACGTAAACCTTTTGCTTCGTGGGTTGCGGCCAGAGTCTTTACAGGGTGACCAGGCGATTTTGAAAATTATGGACGCTAATTTGGGTATCAAAACTCGTTTTGAGCCTGCTGGGGCGCGTTTAATGCCCACACGCTCCGTAACCACTCATCTGGAGTGGGATTTTAGCGATTGCCCCGACCTTGCCCAAACGATTGCTGTCGTTTGCGCTGCCCGGAGTATTCCAGCGACACTAAAGGGCGTTTCAAGTCTTCGGATAAAGGAAACAGATCGTTTGGAAGCCTTGGAACACGAGCTTAAAAAAATTGGGGTATGCGTCAGCTTTCCCGATGACGACACCCTCGTTTTGGACGGTACACCACCGACTGCTCCAGCGGCCGCTTTTCGGACTTACAAAGATCATCGGATGGCCATGGCACTTGCTCCGCTGGTTATTTTCGGCGAAGTAAACATCGAAGAACCCGAGGTCGTCAGGAAATCATACCCTAACTTTTGGGACGACGTGGATCGGATGGGGTTTGTCGTAGAGTAGTTATTTATTCGCTCTAACCAATTTGACGTATTATGTTTGAACTCAATATTCACGAAAGCATCCAAAAAAATGACCTTCTTATCGCCGAACCCTTTTTGGCAGACCCTAACTTTGGGCGCAGTGTGATCTTTATGTGCGAGCATCAGGAAGAGGGATCGTTTGGTTTAGTACTCAATCGACCTACCGAAATCATGCTCTCTGAAGTAATGGACTGGCTGGGGAGTGACTTTCCACTTTATACGGGCGGTCCCGTCGAGCAGCAGGCATTGTACTTTATTCATCAGATTGAAGACATCGAAGGATCAATGCCACTCACGGAAGGGTACTTTCTGGGTGGCTCCTTTGAGGAGCTTAAACAACGTAATCTGGGCGGCGAGCTTAGTCCCGAAAATTGTCGGTTCTTCGCTGGATATAGCGGATGGGGCAAGCAGCAATTAGAAAGCGAAATCAAGGAACATTCTTGGATTATTGCGCGGACGAGTCTTTCCAAAGCACTGAAAGTATCGGATGAAGAGAT
>CAZNAK010000382.1:0-3198 GCA_964570645.1 uncultured Cytophagales bacterium
ATCCGATCAAATATCAGTTTACCCAACCGACTGGCAACCATGTTTTTTTTCACATGAAAATCAAAGTTTCTGCTTAACATCAAGCATATTGCAACATGGAAAACTTTTTTTTAGAAGGCAGTAGTAAAACTCCAGAACTCAAATTCGACCCTGCGGCCGGGACATTCTCCATTAGTGGGCGATCAATACCTGAAAACTCGATTGAGTTTTATAAGCCATTATTTGAGTGGCTCGATAATTACATCGAAAGCCCAATAGAGGAAACTGCCCTAGATGTAAAGCTTGAATACTTCAATACAAGCTCGTCCAAATGCTTAGTTGAGATTTTCCGTAAGCTCGAAAAACTTCAAGCATAAGGTAAAGACGTAAAAATCAACTGGTACTACGAAGAGGATGACGAGGATATGGAAGAATCAGGAGAGGACTTTCAAGAAATCATTGAAGTCCCCGTTGTCATGCACGCCGTCGAGGAGGAAGATTAAGAGGTAGGTAACTTAATGGAGTCCATGATTGCCTGTGCTGTTTGCTGCCATTTTTTACGCAAACGGAACGGGCAGTTGAAGTTAAAAACAACAATATTTCCTTCCAAAATCGCGTATTGCATGAAATGATAGCGGCCTGTTATAGCGTTACCATATGCATTTTCGGAGCTTATCTGCCCCACAAATTCAAGAAAGATGACTTCCTTGCCGTTTACAACTCTTCTTCCTTGTTGCAAGAAACGCAATTGGCTGTAATTTTCCATCACATTTGCCTTATAAAAGTTTTCTAGCATCGGAAGATCATTTTCCGTCCACTTGGTGTCATCAATTTCCTTGATTGTCACTCCAAAGTCTGCCGATCCGCGTTGTTCAGTGTAAAGCCCTAAACTACGCTGTACGGTTCGGTATTTAGAGGCGATTTCGTCTTCATTCATCTCACGGAATACCACAGGCACACCGACACTGACATCACTACTCAAGCGAGTTTGACGAAGTTTTATGGGTGACTGCGCGCTGGAGAGTAAACACAATACGAATGATAATACTACAAATTTCTTGAGCATAGGTAGGATTTATTTTTTGACTACTACTCGTAAAACTATCATGCCAAACGGATATTGTCTTTTGAGAGTCTAATTTTTTCTTAGAATCAACGCGAGTTGTGCGAAAAAGACTTAACCAAGAGCCGTAAATCAATGCTTTATGCAAGTAACTTTTTTAAAAAAGGTAGGGTTTCCCGTGCTTCTGGAGAGGAGTTAGGTATGTGTTATGAGCGGTTCTGCTTTACATCTACTCCCTTGTCGGAACGTATTTATTCGGTCATCAAGCTTTTAAAAAGGCAGATGTTACGGACTTACCCGCTGCTTTTTTGCCCCTTTTTCAAATTATGACGCTTGATAACTGGTCCGATATTATGGATACGACGACGGGTGAGGTATTTGGTAGCTGGTTTTACAAAGGCTTTTTCGTGAGTTTTGTGATTTTGACGGCTATCAACGCAGGTTCAGCGCAAAATACTTGAAGAAAAAAAGGAAGCTGCAAAGTCACTCGCCGAGCAAGTTGAGGAAGATATTGAAGAATCGGAGGCAGGGCTACAAAAAACACTTGCTGAATTAATTACTGAAGTAAGGGAGTTATGTGCCGAATTGGGAAGCCTAAAAAATCAACGGTTTTAGGTTAAATGATCCCTTCCTGCACCGCAATTCGTACCATACCTGCCATGTTACTGACAGCAAGCTTTTCCAAGATTGCCTTGCGGTGACTGTCCACGGTGCTTTTGGCGATGCAAAGCCGATCAGCGATACTTTTAGTGGACTCACCTTGTGCGATAAGACGAAGCACCTCGCGTTCTCGCTTAGTAAGAGACTGCGTTTTCTTCAGACCTGTTTTTTCAAGTTGCTGGCTCGGGCTAGACAGGATCTCATGCGCCTTTTCCGAAAAATAGATTTCACCACCCGAAACAGCCGTCAAACAAGCTTGAAATTCCTTGGCTTCGGCTTGCTTGGAAAGATAGCCGTCAATTTTCATATCAATCGCCTTCTTGATTACCGATTGGTTGAAGTGCATCGTCAGCAAGACTATCTTTGGATTTATGTGCTCTTGACGTAACCGTTCAGCGAGTTCCAAGCCATTTAGCTTTGGCATTTCTAAGTCCACGAGGAGTAGGTCTGGCACTAAAATTTTTATCTTTTGCAACGCTTCATAAGGATCGGTGTAGGTGCTGATCACCTCAAAATTAGGAATACGAGCGACAAGTTGTGCAATGCCCTGACAGACTAACAAATGGTCATCTACAATGATTATCCTCTTCATGTGCCTGAGACGGGAATAGTGATGGTGGCGGTAGTTCCTTCAACAGGCCCTGACTCCAGGTTTACGTTTCCATTCACCATATCAAGGCGGCTTTTGATGTTGAGTAAGCCGTGTCCAGCGTTATCTTCAACGGGAATACCCTTTCCGTTATCTTCGACGAGTAGCATCAATCGTTGTCCTGTATGAATGAGCTGGATGCTCACTTTGGTGGCTCCTGAGTGCTTCACTACGTTATTTATCAACTCCTGTGCGATCCGATAAATATTTATTTCCACCTTTTCGTCAAAGCGTCGCTCCATGTTACTATGCTCAAAGGTATGCTCAACCTGGCTAAAGTTGAAGGTTTCTTGTAGCAAGTCCTCAATAGCTTCAATAAGTCCCTTCTCAAGTAAGGCTTTTGGCATCATCTGATGTGAAATTGCACGGACTTCTTCGGCGGCTTTAGTAAAGGAAGTCGTGATTTTTTCGATCTCCGCTTTCTCTTCACCCGCAAGTTTGTGACCAACATGTAGCAAGGCAAGGCGGAGTGCAGTGAGCTGCTGTCCAATGCCGTCGTGGAGGTCTTTGCTGATGCGTTTTCGCTCTTCTTCCGTAGCTAGGATAATACTCCGAAAGCCACGTTCTTTTTCTTCCAAGATCGCAGCTTGTAGGCGTTGACGTTGGCGAGCGCGATTATGCTCGTAGATAACCAGACCAAGGACGATCAAGAATCCTACGCCCAAAACCAACGAGAGAAGCTGGCTACGCTGACGAGAAATTGTTGCTTCTTGCCTCTGGACTCTAAGTTTTTGTTGAACCAGTACTTTTTCGCGTTGCGCAATCTGAAAATCGCGTTCTAGTTCGTTGATTGCTTTCAGCTTCTGAATGTTGGATAAAGAATCTTTGTACACGTGATACTTTGCCT
>CAZNAK010000383.1:0-3186 GCA_964570645.1 uncultured Cytophagales bacterium
CGGTTTTTGGATGTTCAAACCTCTCAGGCAAATAATGTGACTACGGGCCGAATTTATTATGATGTGATCAGTAAGGAGCGACGGGGTGACTTTCTAGGAAAAACGGTACAGGTAGTTCCGCATATCACGGACGAAATCAAACGGCGGTTTTTCCTTCTGGGGGAAACGGGCGATTATGATGTCGTGATCACCGAAATTGGCGGTTGTGTGGGGGATATCGAAGCCCTCCCGTTTATTGAGGCAGTCCGGCAGGCGCGTTGGGACTTAGGTTCAGCAGGTTCGCTGGTTATTCACCTGACACTGGTTCCGTACCTTAGTGCGGCGGGCGAGTTAAAAACGAAACCGACGCAACATTCAGTAAAAAAGCTTCTGGAAGCGGGCATCCAGCCCGATATTCTGGTTTGTCGTGCCGAGCAGCCCGTCCCAACGTACATTCGCAAAAAAATCGCACTTTTCTGTAATGTTGATATCCGCTCCGTTATTGCTTCGGTGGACGCTTCTACGATTTACGACGTACCACTTTTGATGCGTAAAGAGCATTTGGACGATATTGTAATTCGGAAATTGGAGATGGAGGTGGACGAGGAACCCAATCTTAGCGAGTGGAAGCACTTTTTGGGTAAACTTAAAAATCCAACCGAAGAAATTACGATTGGACTGATTGGCAAGTACGTTGAGCTTGCCGATGCGTATAAATCCATCAGTGAAAGTTTGATCCATGCAGGGGCTTACAACGAATGTAAAGTCAACATTGAGTGTATATCTTCGGAAGCCATTAACAAGGAGAACGTTTCGTTGACACTTGGTGAGTTAGATGGAATTTTGGTTGCTCCTGGTTTTGGGCAGCGAGGCATAGAAGGAAAGATTAAAGCGGTGCGCCATGCGCGCGAGCAGAAAATTCCATTTTTGGGTATTTGTCTGGGGATGCAGTGTGCGGTTATTGAGTTTGCGCGTAACGTATTAAAACTTGAGGAGGCTAACTCTACCGAAATAGAGGAAGGAAACCCGCATCCAGTTATTGGTTTGATGGCCAATCAGAAAAATCTAGCCGTCATGGGGGGGACCATGCGTCTGGGGGGGTATCAGTGTGTGATTGAGAAGGGAACGCTTGCAGAAAAAATTTACGCCAGTACCGAAATCCGTGAACGTCACCGTCATCGTTATGAGTTTAATAATGCCTATCGGGAGCAATTTAATGAGGCAGGTATGCACACCTCTGGAATCAATCCAGAAGGGAATCTGGTGGAGATCGTCGAGTTAAGTCAAGACGTACACCCGTTTTTTGTTGGTGTGCAGTTTCATCCCGAACTCAGAAGTACCGTGCTGCAGCCTCACCCACTGATGCTTCACTTCGTTAAAGCCGCTGCTAGGCAGCAAGACTGTAAAAATGCAACCTTCTCCAAAACAAATGGGCACGATTCTCGTAACAATAAGAGAGAGGTTTAAAGAAAACGAATGACGATAAAACAACGCTGGAATACGATTTCAAATCTTGGAATCAACGAGGAGCAGCAGGATGATGGACTTCAAAAGTCTATCATTCTGACCAATCGCCTAAGCTTGGTGCTGGGAATCGTATTCTTATTGGCGACCTTCACTACCTTTTTAGTGTTTGAAGATGCCGAAATAGCACTCTTTATGGTAGTTATGAGTGGCTTTTGCTTCGGCGTACCTTATTTAAACAAGCTCGGACATCTTGTTTTTGCAAAGTTGTTTTTGAGTGGTATCGTGCCCGTGGGGATTTTGTTGCAGGTAGTTTTTGCTAAAACGTTACACGATGAGTATCTCGAAGTTGCTTATTACTACGAACCAAGGTTTCTTATTTTGGCTTCTATCTTGATCCCATTGATTCTTTTGGATATACGCAATCGAGCACAGTTCTGGACTGGTGTGGCGGTTGTTGTTTTCTGTCTGTTGATTTACGATCCGCTTCACAGTTACTTTAATGTAGGTTATGAGGACTCCGAACTCCGAAGTCGGCATACAGTTTTCCATCTCTTGATAGATGCCGTTGTGGTGATCCTTTTTGTGAGTGGTTTTATTTTTCTCAAAAACCTGAACCTGCGCTATGAGTCCCAGTTTCTAGATTTGCTTGAGGATTTTCGGCAGAGTAATAGTATTCTGACGAATAAAAGAGCTGAGTTAAGTGATGCGTATGACAACTTACAGACGACTTCAAAAGAGCTTGAACGTAAAAACAAAAAAATTACAGATAGCCTACGCTACGCACAAAATATTCAAGAGACTATTCTTCCCACAGACGGTCAGGTTCGGGCGGTTTTTACGGATCATTTTGCCATTTATAAGCCCAAAGACATCGTATCAGGTGATTTTTACTGGCTTGATGTGGCTTCTGCCGAAGAAACGGGCGAAAATGATAAAGCCTTTCTTGCGGTTGTTGATTGCACGGGCCATGGCGTGCCAGGTGCTTTTATGTCCATGACGGGAAATACGCTGTTACACGAAATTATTGATAAGCTCCACGTTTATGATACGGCTCGGGTATTGGAGTTGATGGATGCACGACTCAAGGCAGCGTTTCAGGATCGTGATAGCCTGTATCACGGGATGGATATTTCGCTTTGTATGATTGAGCGGTGCGATGAGGTGACTTTTGATATTCTGTACTCGGGTGCTAAGCGACCCCTTTATTATCACGATCCCACCTCAGATAAAATTGAAGTTGTCCGAGGTACAAATCGTTCTATCGGGGATCACCGAAGGCGTAAAATAAAACGAGAATTTAGGACAGAGAAAATCACGCTACCAAAAGGAGCCATTCTATACTTAACCTCCGATGGCTTTGCAGATCAAGCGAGTCCGAAAGGAGAAAAGTTCGGTACAGTGCGCCTACTAACTTACCTAGAGTCGATCAAAAATGAGCCGTTGAGCGTACAACACGATAAACTTCAGTCGGCCCTCAATAACTTTTGTAAAGACACCGCCCAGCGCGATGATATGACTGTTTTAGCGGTTCAATTATAATTTGCGTCTTGCAAGAGTGGTGGCAATTCAGTACGCGTACACACCTCTTCGAGATACTAGCAGAACAAAAAGGGAGTTTTTATTCAGCACTTTTTTAGGCCTAAAATCATAGGAAAGGTCTTATACTATTGTTATTATCAAAAGCATAACTTGAGTAAAGAGATGCCTTCGGGACAACAATCGGCTTGATGTGCACTTGCC
>CAZNAK010000384.1:0-3161 GCA_964570645.1 uncultured Cytophagales bacterium
TAAAATGTTTTCTATTTGGAGACTAAAATCCAACCTTCAAATTCAAGCCTGCCCGAAACCAACGCCCCGGCATCGGAATTTCGTTTACACCAAGATACTGGCTGTTGGTGAGGTTGCTGGCCTCAGCAAAGAAAGCATAGGTGGTTTTATCCCACGTCAGGCGGCTATCCACTACCCAAAACGACTCTCCACTTACCCGCTCCGACCAGCGTATCCGCAGACTATGTAAAAACGCTTTTCCAAATCGTTGTTCTACTTTACCGATAAACTGATGCGTAAGATTCTGTAAGGCATAACGACTAAAATTAAACTCCTCTTGCGCTTCAATTTTACCATTGAGGTAGTTGTAACCCAAGGAAAGTTTATCGACCCCAAGCAGTTGTTTTCCGAGTAAATCGTGGGGTAAAAGTGTGAGTTGCGTCTCGACTCCTGTCATCCTTACGTCGGTGAAGTTGCGTACCTGCCACGGTTCGTCTTGCGTTTGGCGTGTCCAGTCGATGAGTTGCTGTGTGAACTGATCAAAAAAGCTCAACTCGGCAAACCAGCCCTTGGCACTGTGCCTTACCCCAAACTCGTAAATAAATGCCTCTTCGGGCTGCAAGTTCGCGTTACCGAGATTGTTCGGGTCCTCGTAATAAAGATCGGTGTAGGTCGGGATGCGGTAACTTGTTCCTGCCTGTGCAAACAAAAAGCCATTTTCCCATGCCTTAAAACCCGCTTCCAGACTCGGGAAAACATTAAAGTCGAAGTCGCTGTAATAGTTCAGGTTCATCCCAGGGGTGATACTTAGGCGGTCGCCGATACGAAAACGATGTTCGAGGTACAGCCCAAAATTATTCCGAGCGTGATTACCAAGGTTCGTGCTATTGATACTTTCGTTTCGATATTCGATACCAATCCCTGTTTCCCCTAGAGCGTTTGTCCATAGCCCGTTGATTTCTGTACCTAAAACGTTGGAAACGTGCTCGTTTTTAAAAAAATCGGGGTTATCACGAATGAGTAAAAAAACATCTTCGTTGCGCCGCCAATAAATACGCGGGGTAAAATTCAGGTTTCCGTCTTCTTGGGTGTAGGCAAGGCTCACCAATGACGTTTGAAGTTCTTCGTACATCTCGGGGAACCTACCCGGGCTGCTGTAAAAGCCATTTGCCCCAAACTGCCGATCCGTGTAGCCCGTTTGAAGACGAAAATATCCCTGCCTTGTTTCGAGTTGCGAATCGTAGAAAATATTTGTTGTGCGGAAGTCGGTGTTGTGCCGATAGCCGTTGGATTGATCTTGCGAGACCGATATGTAATTTTTCCAGTTCTGGGACACTGGAATCGCTAACCCCGCTGTTACGCCTGCTGTTCCAAAGTCGCCACCGTAGAGGTTTAAATCAAGGCGTTTTTGGTCAGGAATACGCGTCACGAGGTTAATTGCGCCCGTAAAAGCATTCTGCCCATACACTCGCGCCGCAGGACCTTTCAAGACCTCCACTTGCGCCAGATTGTCTAGGTTTAGCGGAATCGCCAAAGCATGATGCCCCGTTTGTGGGTCAGAAAGCTTGATTCCATTCAATAAAACTAGGGTCTGATCAAAGGTTCCGCCTCTTAAACTAAAGTCTGCTTGTACGCCGTTTGGACCGCGTTCGCGCACATCAAGTCCAGGGACGTTCTGAAGTACCGTAGCTAAACTCTGCCCGGGGGTTTGGCGTAGTTCCTTAGCACTCAGTACGGTAGCAGCACGTGAAGACGCTAAAAACGGTGTTTTAAGGCGGTTTTCGGAGATGATAACATCTTCAAGGTAAATCGTTGAGTCTTTATCGGTTTGTGCCGAGAGAGAAAAAAAACTATGACATACCAAAAATAAAAGTAGTAATTGTTTCATTTTTTTTAATATTGAACATACAGAAATTACATTTAGCCTAGGCTAAATAGGGCGACAAATCTACGAAATCTTAATACCTCTAGTAACTTATACTTTTGTTAATAAACACACGCACCCTTGAAAGTTCTTATCGTTGAAGACGAAATTCTGATTGCCCAGACGCTCAGGCTATACCTTCTGGAACGGGGTCATAAAGTTAGAGAACAAACAGTTTTTTTTCCGCTACTTAGACAATGGACAAGGCTATCCCGAGATATTCTTTGCGCAGCAAACCAAAGGGATGGGGCGAATACTGATCCAAAATATGGTGAGACAACTTCTGGGAGAGCCTTCCTTTGAAAATGTATCCGAAGGAGCCAGTTTTTCCAGGGTATTCAGACAGAAACAGATTCTGGTAGTATAACAAAGACAAATGCCTTTGTATATAATTAAAAGTTGTTTTTCTGAACGTGAAGCTAAGGGTTCAGCGTTTCTTTGGTGATGAAAAATAATCTAAAGACAATTTCACGATTCCTTGTCAAAGTGCTTCGACATAAACCCGAGACCATTGGTATTACATTGGATCAACAGGGCTAGACCGCAGTAGATGAGTTGCTTGAGAAGATGCAGCAAAACGGCTTTGCGTTAGACAAGCAACTTTTGGAAGAGATTGTACGTACTAATAATGAGCAGCGGTTTGCTTTCAACGAAGATCAAACGCAAATTCGGGCAAACCAAGGACAATCGATAAGTGTAGAATTGGCGTATAAAATCATGGAACCACCCGACATTTTATATCATGGAACCGCAGAGCAGTTTCTGGAGAGTATCCAGCGTACTGGAATCGAGAAGCGAGGCCGTCATCACGTCCATCTGAGTCAGGACCGTAATACGGCGGAAAATGTGGGTTAGCGACATGATAGAGCCGTTATCTTTGAAGTGCTTGCAGGAGAAGTGTACCAAACAGGTTGTGCATTTTTTTGTTGTCAAAATGGGGTTTGGCTTACGGATTATGTGCCAACCAAATTTTTGCGACAGAAAGTTACCGCTACTTAAAAAAAGTTTAGTAACTTAACGTCAAACTTCATCTAAAATCCAAATACACGTATGAAAGACCACTTTCAAATTGTAAAGGACTATCTTTTGGAATTAGGGTACGAAATCACCGCCAAAGATCCCGAGTCAGAAATCTTCATCATTAATGATAGTGAGGAAGGCATTCATAACATGGTGATTGACTGCGAAGACCCTATTCTTATTATTGAACAGTTTATCATGGATTTAGGCACCGCAACCTCCGATGTGTACAAGAATC
>CAZNAK010000385.1:0-3147 GCA_964570645.1 uncultured Cytophagales bacterium
ATGGTGCTCCGGCTATCCTTTTTCAGATGTTAGGTTTGAGTGTGTGGGGTTACTTTACGCACTGTTTTAACGGAGCATCGAATACCTTCCAGGTCAATGCTAATATCTTCTCAAAAGTTTACTTCCCTAGGCTTACCGTTCCGATTTCACACGCTATTTCGGCATTATTCCAGTTGGGTGTACGGTTTTTGATGATTGCCGTTTTGTGGGTATATTTTTTCCAGAAAGGGCAAGTCACGTTTCAGGGTTTACAGCTCCTTTGGTTGCCCATGATCTTACTGACACTAGCCATATTGGGTTTAGGGCTTGGAGTGATCGCTTCCTCACTGACCGTGAAGTACAAAGACCTCAAGAACTTTGTCTCTTACGCGATGAGCTTTTTAATGTATATTTCTGCGGTGGTGTATCCTATCTCTGCCTTGCCGCCCGACTACCAGTTTTTAGCGGATTATAACCCCATCACGCACTTATTGGAAGGCTGTCGTTATGCCGTTTTGGGAGTAGGAAGCCTTGACGTTGCACAAATAGGGATTGGAGGCGTGGTGGCGGTCGGTATTTTTATTCCTTCGGTAATTATCTTTAACAAAACGGAACGTACCTTTATTGATAAAGTCTAGTTATGCCTGACTTAGTACTTCAAATTGAAAGCCTTTACAAACGTTACCGACTCGGAGTCGTGAACCGCACGGCTCTCCGCGAGGATTTGCAGGCAATCTGGGCGCGTGTCCGAGGAAAGTCCCTGCCCGCAGACCGTTACGTGACGGCGAACGA
The DNA here is from genome assembly GCA_964570645.1 of uncultured Cytophagales bacterium. Taxonomy (GTDB): domain Bacteria; phylum Bacteroidota; class Bacteroidia; order Cytophagales; family Bernardetiaceae; genus DAISIL01. Next base: position 772 of record CAZNAK010000385.1, read on the forward strand.
ACTGGCAACAGCAAAAAAAGAAGACCTCAAGGCAAATTATGTCTGGGCGTTGCAGGACATTAACTTGGAGGTAAAACGCGGTGAAATTTTGGGTATCATCGGGAAAAACGGCGCGGGGAAGTCCACTTTACTCAAAATACTCTCTAAAACGACGGCTCCCACCCGAGGACAGGTAAGGGTTAAGGGAAGAATTGCCAGCTTGCTAGAAGTCGGTACTGGCTTCCATCCCGAGCTTACAGGACGCGAAAATATCTACCTTAACGGCTTAATATTGGGAATGAAGCGCGTAGAGATCACAAAAAAGTTAGATGAGATTGTTGATTTTGCGGGTGTAGAGAACTTTTTGGATACGCCTGTAAAGCGATATTCCTCGGGGATGACCGTGCGTTTGGGCTTTGCCGTAGCCGCACACTTAGAGCCTGATATCTTGGTTGTCGATGAAGTATTAGCCGTTGGCGATGCCGAATTTCAGAAGAAAGCGATTGGAAAAATGCAGGAGGTATCACAGGGTGGGGGCAGAACGGTACTCTTTGTCAGTCATCAGATGGATATGGTACGCGCGCTATGCAAGCGCGTTGTATTACTTCAAAACGGGCAAGTGGCTCAGGAAGGAACCCCCAAAGAAGTGATTGATGGTTACCTGATGGGAAGCGGTAGTAGTAAGACTAAGCTGTCTGTTTCGATTGCGCCTGACGAAAGTATTCCTGTTCAAATATTGAACGCAAGGATTTACAGTACGGGAGGAGGGGAGATTTTCGATATTTTTAAGGAGATTACCTTAGAGATTGAATATGTGGTACGCCAAGAGATAAACGGTGTATCTATAAACTTTTTGATAAACAAAAACGAACAATTTCCTTTGGTCTTATCCTGCGATACAGACGTAAACCCAGAGCTTCTAACACAGCTAAGAGCTCCAGGACATTACACGACTAAGATTACATTTCCTGCCCCATTTTTCAAGGCGGGCAACTATGCCGTCTGCTTTAATGTGGGTGTTCCAAGGCGGAAAGTTATTCATACCCTATCAAACGTACTTAGTTTTAACGTAGATGCCTTGTCCTACTCCACTGGCTTCATGGGGCTTCATGGCAAGCGACCTGGTGAGATTGCAACCCTTCTGGAATGGACAACTACGCAGAAAGTATGAAAATCAACATGGAATAGGTCAAGCTGATATCATATTTTTGCCGATAGGTATTTTGATTACCGCCACCTGCTAAATAAAAAAATGAAAGCTAGTGATTAATAAAATTAAGAATATCATCAAATATATTGAGACGCAGCTAGACACAGTTACTCGTCAAAACCAACAAGTGATAAGCTTGCAAAGAGAGTCTGTCTGGGCGGAAGTTTATCACGATACGATTCGTTCCTACAAACCATTACAAGAATTATCACTTTCACCAGGTCGTATGGCGGCAAATTATTCACTGCTGTATCTCTTAACACGGATTTTGTTACACGTAAAACCTGAGAGTATCCTTGAATTTGGGCTAGGAGAATCTAGTAAACTGATCGCAACCCATCTTACACATTACCTCAAGAGTACGAACCATGTTATTATTGAGCACGAACGAGAATGGATTAACTTTTTTGAGCGTGAGTTTTCGCTTTCTGAGCGATCAAAAATTAAGCATTTCGATACAGACACCCTATTTAAGCACGGTCACAAGATTAATATTTACCGAGGACTGCCTCATGAAGAATTGAAGGACTATTTCCTCTACATCGTTGATGGTAAATCTTCTCCTAACTACTCCCGTTATGACATCTGTCTGCTTGCCGAGAAGGGGTTAGCTCAAGACTTTATTATCATTCTTGACGATTACGACCGCCGTTCTGAGAAAGAAACTGGGCTACAACTGTTAAAAGTACTCCAAGAACAAGGGCGAAGTATTGTTTATGGTGAATATCACGGCACAAAGCACCAACTTTTAATTACAACACCGAAGTACCGCTTTTTAACCTCCCTCTAAACAATACTCAACTTCGCAAAGCTCAACAATAGGGTCTTCTCCCCGTGTTGATCGAATTTAACTTTGGCGGCACGTCCGTTGGGTGTATCTTCGAGTTTGAGGATGTTACCCAAGCCAAATTTAATGTGCTCTACCCGCATATGTTGCTTGATTTCCGTAGGGTCAGCAGGCTTAAAGTTTGCTGAAGGTTTGTGTAAAGTAGGTGCTTTATTCGTAGCCACTTTTGCCTTTCGGGTTTCTCTTTCCTGACGGCGTTTTCGGATGAAGCTGGTCATTGGTGTATCATCAATGCCGAGGTGATCCATCGTCTGTGTGTTCTTGACGTTGAGCAAACTCGGTTCCATCTCAAACAAAAAACGGCTTGGCTCGCAGGCACTTAAACGACCAAAACGATACC
>CAZNAK010000386.1:0-3140 GCA_964570645.1 uncultured Cytophagales bacterium
CGCAAAAGACCGCTGGCTTGATGCAGGACAGATTAGGCGCTTAAAGAAATTACTGCTCGCCGGAATGGTGCTTTACGGGACGCAGTTCATTCTAGGTGCCCAGGTCAGAGACATGGTAGATGCCGTCTCCGAGACACTTGGTAAAGCGCGTCGCGATGAGTGGATTGAAAATTTAGATTTATCTTTTTACATACATCGCTCTTTCTCGCTAGTAGTTCTGGGAGTACACCTAGGACTGATCTATTTTTTGCAGAAATTTGAAGGGAAAACAGGAAGCATTCGCTCTTGGACTTATGCGTTAGTCGGTATTTTGGTTCTCGAAATTCTTAGTGGCGCAGTAATGGCGTATTTTGCAATTCCTGCTTTTGTACAACCCATCCACCTGATTCTAGCGTCCTTAGCATTTGGCGCACAGCTAATCTTGTGGTTACATTTAGGCTATTTATCCAAAGTAAAATTATGAATGTATTGAGTAAACCCGTAGCTTTTTCGCCAATACAAAAGAGTAAGTACTTCTTTGCTTTAATGAAGTTTCGCCTCTCGTCATTGGTCGTTTTTTCGAGCGGATTTGGCTATCTGATGGGCTGGAACGGTACAGACTTCCAATGGGGGCGGTTTTTAGCCTTTTGTCTTGGTAGTTTCATTATCACAGGGGCGGCAAATACCATCAATCAGATCATTGAACGAGATGTGGATAAGCTGATGGCACGTACCAAAGCACGCCCTCTCCCTACCAATGCCCTGAGTGTCTCGGAGGTTGTTATTTTTTCGATCATCACGACTACGCTGGGGACAGTCGTATTAGCCCTTGGGGTGAACGTCGGAACGGCAGCACTAGGTTTACTTTCCTTGCTCTTGTACGCCTTTGTTTATACTCCCATGAAAGGCGTTTCCTCATTTGCGGTCTTTATCGGGGCTTTCCCCGGGGCATTTCCTCCTCTTATTGGCTGGTTTGCGGGGGGCGACCAACTAACATGGGGTACCATGGTGATCTTCGGGATTCAATTCATTTGGCAATTTCCACACTTCTGGGCGATTGCATGGCTGGCCCACGACGACTACCTCAAAGTAGGATATAACCTTCTTCCTACGGGAGCGCGTGATTTTGGCTCAAGTATCCAGATTGTCATTTACACAATCTGTCTTTTGCCTTTTGGCTTGATGCCTTGGTGGATGGGAATTACGGGGGAAGTTTCGGCTGTGGTTGTAACCATTGCTGGCTTGTTTTTCCTTGTCCCGGCTGTACAACTTTTACTTACTGAGTCCCGAAAAGCCGCACGAACGCTGATGTTTGCCTCCTTTTTTTACCTTCCTGTCATGCAGATAGCGTTTGTATTAGATAAATTATAAGATGCGATACCTCATTTTTTTGATTTCTGGAAGCTTGATACTGGCTTGTAATCAAACGAAAAATTACCCAACCGACATTATGGCAGAGGAAGTAAATCCGACGCAAGGTCTTTTTTCGGACGGAGAAACAAAGGGGGAAGTCACCGACCCTGAACTCAACGAACTCTCGGGTTTAGCAGCGAGCCAAAAAAGTGATACGGTACTCTGGACACACAATGATAGTGGTAGCGATCCAGTTATTTATACCATCTCAACCTTAGGGAACTCTTTGGAAAAGTTCTCCCTCGCAGGAGTAGAAGCCGTTGATTATGAAGATATCGCGATAGGAAAAGGGCAGATTTTTCTGGCAGACATCGGTGATAACGAAGCCATCCGCGACTACCTCACCGTTTATCATTTTCCTGAGCCTGACCACTCGGTAACAGAAATTAATAATATCCAAAAAATTCAGTACACCTACCCTGAGGGCGCACGCGATGCTGAAACCCTCCTTTATGACCCTGTTTCAGATTCACTTTTTGTACTCTCGAAGCGGGAAAAAAACGTATCGCTCTTTAGTCTTCCCACGGAAGCGAAACAGCCCATTGTTGCAAATTATCAACTGACTATACCGTATCGGAACTTCACCTCGGGAGATATTTCTCCTTCGGGAACAGAAATTATCGTGAAAACCTATGAGATTATCTTGTACTGGAAACGAGATAGCAGCCAAACCGTTGCGGAGGCGATGGCACAGGAGCCTATTTTTCTGCCTTACACTCCCGAACCACAAGGCGAAAGTTTGGCCTGGCTTGCTAACGGGCGTGACTTTGTGACAATAACCGAAAAAAATAGGGGTGAACGGGTGCTGTTGAAATACTATCGGCGAAAGTAAAATTTGTATAAGTCCCAAAAAAATTATTACTTTTGAATATGGTTATGTGCCTAAGTGTATCATAACAAACTAACTATCGGTTTTTCCTGTTAGGAAATTCGGATAGGTATGCAAAGAAATGTTGATGAACGACGTTCTTACTCACTTTAACAACTTAATTCAAGTCGTTTAAGATTTCCACACATTCCAGAGCAAGATACGCCATATTTACATTGATTTGCAGTTGTTTTTCAAACCACCGTTGTTAAGGAACGGTGGTTTTTTGCTTACACACGCTTGTGACTTCTACTTGCTGACCTTTGTAAACTTTAGATAAGTATTTATCTTTATCCTACAATGAGCCTTACGAAAGATACAAAGCCCACTAAACCGTTCAGATTCAAATCTTTACAAACCTACTCTTCTACCGAATGGCTTGCCGAAGGAAAGAAAAAGTATCGTACCGTATTTGAAAATAAGGAAACTTTCTATATTTACGCGGAGCTAGCCTTTTACAATAAACGTTTTGACATTGAGGATTGGGATACTTACATCAACCTTAAATGTTTTAGAGTAAGTGGAAAAGGGGAACGGGAGCAACTCTGTGACATCTATTCTGAAGTCACCATCTCCAAAAATACCGCCGTTGCTTTCATCCGTGAGGGCTGGGGAAACCAAGAGGCAGGGCTATTTTGGGAGCGCGGAGACTACGCATGGGAAGCTTATATCGAGGACGAACTTGTAGGTACTAAGTTATTTTATGTGGAAAGTGGCGGCCCCGTTACGGCTAAAGAAAATCCTTATTTTGAGATTGAGCACGTCCTACTCTACGAAGGCCCTAACAGAGAACTTGACCCACAAGAGCGTATTTATTGCAGGCAGTTTGAGGCCGCGCAGGCGCGTTTCCCGGAAGCCGTAAAAGATGAAAATTTAAAAC
>CAZNAK010000387.1:0-3108 GCA_964570645.1 uncultured Cytophagales bacterium
CTACCGTTACTAGACCGAATCAGAAAATTCTGATGCGCTTAGGAAAATAAAAGAACGCCTTCCTTCTCGGGAAGGCGTTTTTGTGTTTAATGGGAGCTTTGTTTTTATATTGATTAGCGGTGAACCGCCAGTGATTGGCCTAATTTTTAATAAATTTTTATTCAGTTTAACCTTTTAAACTGAATAATCCTTTTCCCATTAAAATAATCCAGCTTTATGAAGGCATTAATTTCTTCTTTGTTTATAGTGATGCTTGTCGCTACACTTGCATCGGCTGCCTCGGCACAGCATTATTACGTGTATGATGGTGAGACGTTTTCAGTAATGCTAACCACTAATACAGCGGACACACGCGTCCTAAAAGTGCAGTTCTCGGCAAACGGTGAATGGCACGACTTCAATATCATCGACTTTCATGACTCTGAAGGCTCTGAGGAGGATGGTTTTGCTTACATTGTTTTAGACGGTAAAAACCATAAATACGAGGTCGATTATTACCGAACTCATGACGATATTATTGGCAAAGACCTAGCAACAGGAGAGTCTTGGCTTGATTAAGGTGTTGCTTTCTTTATAACATAGATTTGGCTACCCACCCAGAAATTACGACTTTTGTATCTACTTATGCAACACATTACCAAACTGCAACCGTGGCTAGAGGCTAAATCGAGGCGCGTTGTCATTATTCCCCACCAACGTCCCGACGCTGATGCTTTAGGTTCAGGATTAGGGCTTTATCACTGGCTCATTCAAAACGACCATACAGTAAACCTCGTCTCTCCGACTGAGTTTCCTGCCTTCTTGAACTGGATGCCTGGTAGCCAAGAGATCGTTATATTCCCCAAAGACGAAAAACGTGGTAAGCGTCTTATCTCAGAAGCTGACCTGATCGTTTGTGTGGATTTTTCGGGACTCAAACGCATTGAACCGCTCGATGAGTGGATCACAAAAAATAGTGGCGCAAAAACCGTCGTCATTGATCATCATTTAGGCAAAGAGGACTTTGCTGACTTTGAACTCTGGGACGTGAAGGCTGCCGCAACTGCAGAACTTATCTATGATATGATGCACCTTTTTGGACAAAGCGATCAGCTAAATCCCCAAATTGCGGCTTTGTTGTACGCGGGAATCATGACAGATACGGGCTCGTTCAAACACTCTAACACTACACCAAAGGTACATCGTTTGGTCGCCGACCTAATGGAGCGCGGGTTGGATATAAATCGAATCCATCGGAATATTTTTGATAGTAACACAGAAAACCGCACTCGTTTTTTGGGTTACGCGCTCAGTCAACGCCTCGAAGTACGTAGGGATTTTCATGTCGCCTTTTTTCCAATTTCACAGCATGATCTCGAAAAATATAATTCCCAAAATGGGGATACCGAAGGGCTTGTAAACTACGCCTTAGGCTTGGAAGGAATCTGTCTGGCAGCAGCATTTATTGAGCGGAATGGAGAAATTCGCATCTCTTTGCGTTCGGTAGGTGACTTTTCCGTTTCAGAAATGGCTTCCTCGCACTTTAATGGTGGCGGGCATAAAAACGCCTCGGGCGGACGCTTTCGAGATAAAACGCTCACTCAAGCCGTCAAACACTTTGAAGATCTACTACCCCAATATAAATCAGCTTTGCAGCAAACCGCAGCAGCGGAAACTGCTTCATTTTAATTTAAAACCATGTTTTCGATCCAAAAAACGAGTCTAGTATTAATTTTACTGCTAGGACTTATGTCATGTAACCAAAAAGGTCAAAAAGAAACTATCACCGAAGAGGGGGTTCGTTACACCAATCACACCAATGGTAAGGGCGAAAAAGCCGACTCTGCCAGCATTTATGACATTAGATATCAAATATTCTACAAGGAGGATTCTCTGGCTATGGGCAATTATGAGGGGCTCAATACAGACCCCGTAGGCATCACAGTGAACGAACTCCCTTTTCTGAAAGAACCTTTAAAAGATGCCGTAGCCGGCGATAGTATCACCGCTCGCGTTCCTGCCAAACTATTTTACAGAGATCAGCAAGTGCCTGAGAGCCTTGAACCAGAGGAACTGATACGGATGGAGCTTAAAATTGAGGGCATTTATCCCTTGATGGAGTATAATGTCATTCGTCAGGCACGCATGAAAGCCATGCAGGAGCGTCAGGAGGCACTGTTTCAGAAGGTGCGTTACGTGAATCATACTGAGCTAGAAGGCGAGCTTTCGGATAGTGAGAGCGTCTTTGAGTTACATTATTCTATGTTCATGAATGGCGATTCTCTGATTGCGGGTACTTACAACAACAATAATGAGCCACGCCCTTTTTCTGCCAAAAGCCATCCTTACCTGCGCGATTACCTCGGACAGGCAATTACAGGGGACAGCGTGACGGTTTACGTACCCGCCGCCCTGATCTTTGCGGGTGCGCAGCGGTTACCGGAGGGTGTTTCTCCTGAGGACGAGATCCGTATGGAGACGCGTGTAGCAGGAACTTACACTCGAAGCGAGTATCAGCAGCTTTTTGATAACCGCCAGAAGCCAAAGGAGGATAAGGCGATACAAAAGTACCTTGCCGATAATAATCTCGAAGGGGAGCGGACGGAGAGTGGTTTATACTATGTTATCGAAGAACAAGGAAAAACTGAAGGAATCAAAAAAGGAGACACCTTGAAGGTTCACTATCGCGGGACATTGTTAGATGGTACGCCATTCGACAACTCGTATGATCGCGGCGAGCCTTTATCACTTCCCATCATGATGGGGCGAGTTATCCCGGGTTGGGATGAGGGTATTCCACTTATTGGTATTGGAGGAAAAGGCACTTTACTGATCCCTTCGCACTTAGGCTATGGAAGTCGGGGCAGTCAGCCTACCATCAAGCCTTATGCTACGCTTAAGTTTGATGTAGAAGTACTGGAGGGCGAGTAGTTAGTGAGATACGCCCCTGTAAGGAAGCCCTAGCGTTACGTTTAATGCTAGGGCTTTTTATTTGGAGAGGTCATTAACTAGCAGGTATAGAATTTTTTGCAGGTTTTATTTGTCTTACACCAAAAGCTATCCTACCTTTGTCATCTAATAAGCGAGAATAGCTCAGCTGGTAGAGCGCAACCTTGCCAAGGTTGAGGT
>CAZNAK010000388.1:0-3104 GCA_964570645.1 uncultured Cytophagales bacterium
CAAGCAGGTTATGGAACCTGGTCGACGCAGTGAAGAACGTGGTAAAAGGGGGTTTACGCCCTTGTTGGTTGCCCTTCGTTTTACTACGGAAGACCAACAACCCATATGTTGCTCCTTACGTTTACAGGTGTCGCTTCGTTAGAACCCTTGCAAAGGCGAAGAATGGTTGTTGCTGTCCACTAACAGGGAATAGGAGTATGCTGGTTTTTGGGTTTCCCCAACAAACCCCACGCTTTGGGCGTTTAGTCCTCTCATGCAAAAGAACCTCCGAACGCTAATACTGCTTTTTACGTCCAACACCATTTCTGGGGCAGCACAGGGCGTTACGCTACTTTCCATTCCCTTTTTTTTGGTCAGCCAGATTGATAACGGAAAGCTCCTCAATGCCCGACTGGTCACAATCATCACGTTAGTTACGCTTTTTTGGAGTTTGTACGCAGGCACACTGATCGACCGATACAATAAAAAGCACATCATCCTTTCGTATCAAGGTATAGATGCCTTAATTCTGTTGGGTATCGGGGCGTACGGGATGCTTGTTGAACCCTTGGGCTTTCCCCTTGTAGCGGCGGTTTATACGATAACGATAATGACCCTCAATGTGCATTACCCCAATCTTTATGCCTTTGTGCAAGAGCTTTTTGAGCCAAAGCATTACGCAAAAGTCAACTCTATGCTAGAGGTGCAGAATCAGTTTTCGCGGGCGATTGGGATGTTTGTTGGCGGGATACTCTTGGAAGGAAGCCCTGAATGGCTCGAAAATACAGGGATTACCATCAAAAAATGGTCGATGGGAGAGATTTTCTTCCTTGATGGCTGCACCTACGCGCTCGGGATGATCGCCATTGGACTGATCCGCTATACGCCTAACCTAAGCAAGAACGCCCGTGATTTGGGTAGTGTACTAAAACGCCTTCAACTGGGTTTTGAGTACCTCCGTCAGCATCGCCCGCTATTGATTTTTGGGGTTGCCTCTTACGTGATGTTCTTCGCTGCCCTTATTACCCTACAAATTTTGATGCCCGTTTACGTAAACGACTACCTCGACGAGTCGGGGCACGTACTGGCGACTTTTAACGCGGTCTATGCTTTGGGTGCCTTGGTGATTGGTATGGTAGGCTTTCTAGCCAAACGTCTTAATCCGCTCAAACAGATTATTTTCTTACTCTTCCTGGGAGGCTTTCTTTATGCGATGTGGGCGGTTACAAAGTCGGTATCTATGGTGGTTATTGGTGCGTTTGTGATGGGGATCACGAATGCAGGAATCCGGATTTTACGGGTTACATTTTTGGTTCAGACGGTACCAAATCGCGTAATCGGGCGGACAAACTCTTTTTTTAATGTTAGCAACGTTCTTTTTCGGGTGAGTTTATCGTCCATGCTGACACTTTCTTTTTTCTCTGATCCCGAAAATGGCGATAACATCATTTATGCCTCCGCGATCATTGCCGCACTGTTGTTTATGGCTGGTGCGGTGTTGTTAGGTCAGCGCAAAGATATTCTTACTGACCAAGAGGCAATCCATGAGTAGGGCAAGCGACTACTTGATCATTCTTAGTACTACCCAGTGGTTCTCTTGATCCTGCGCTTGAAGGGATAGTCCTTCGGCTTTATCAAGAATTTTGGGAATATCGCGCACATAAAATCCACTCAGTAGTAAGATGCCCTCTGGGTTGAGGAGTCGTACGTATTGTGCCATTTCTCGCTCCAAAACGCCTCTGTTGATATTTGCCAAAATGAGGTCAAAGGTCATATCAAGCTGCTCCGCCTCGGCAACTGTTCCGAGACGCACCTCAAAACTGGTATCATTTAAAGCCGCGTTTTCTAGGGCGTTTTCTACTGCCCACTCCTCAATATCATAGCCCCAAACGGCAGCTGCGCCAAGTTTTTTTGCTAAAATCGCTAAAATTCCAGTGCCTGTACCTAGGTCTAAAATCGTTTTAAAACGATTTCCAAGCTCTAACTGTTGCTTCATCATTAGGCGTGTTGTCTCGTGATGCCCCGTCCCGAAGGACATTTTTGGCGTAATGATGATTTCATGCGTAAAGCCGGGGTCAGGCTCATGAAAATGCGCTCGCACCCGTACCTGATTACCGACCGTAATGGGTTCAAAAGAAGCTTCCCACTGTGCATTCCAGTTTTGCTTGGCTTGTATTTCTTGTGTAAAATCAATCGTTTCTAGGGCGGCATATTGCTCAACAAGGGACAAAATCGCGCTTTCCTCGTAGAGCGAAGCGTCGATGGCGGTACGCAGACCTTCGGGGGTTTCCCAGAAGGCATGGTAGCCAAGCTCACCGAGCTCAGCCTCTAAGATTTCTTGGATAGCGGGCGTAGTTTGGAAGGTAAGAACAGCAAAATCCATGGTTTTAAGCCTTTATTTAATCTATTGTTTTGTTGTCACAAAGTAGTTAATTTTGCACGAAACTGAATAGGAAGGAGTTTATGAAGAGGATTATTGCCTCACTTTTCGCGCTATTCTTTACCCTTTTACTCACTTCCTGTGACATGGATTAAAGTAGTTTTTCTTGCAGCCGTCAAACTCTCCCAAACTTCCGTACTTTTGTTGCTATACGTTCAGGGGGAGGGCTATGCGAATACTAAAGTTTGGACTTGTTGGTGCATCGGGGGTTATTGTGGACTTCGGGGTAACGTATCTGTGTAAGGAGTTACTAGGAACGAATCCTTATGTAGCCAACAGTCTGGGCTTTGCGCTGGCGGCAACGGCTAATTATTTCTTGAATAAACGCTGGACGTTTGAGGATAAAAGTCAAAACGTCCTCCAGCAATACGGCGTTTTTTTACTGATCTCTTTGGTAGGACTAGGATTGAACAATGGAATTATCTTTCTGCTAAAAAATTACTTTGCGATGAACTTCTACGTGGCAAAAGTGATCGCTATCGGTGTGGTATTTTTCTGGAACTACTTTGCAAACGCCAAACTGACGTTTCGGGGGTGATTATGAAAATTTCACGTCCTTGTAGAGCTTCTCAAGCTCTAAGTTAATCGGCACTTCTCCCAACGAAAACGTATTATGCTCAGGCAAAAAATACGAGAATGTCCACGCTTCTTCTGAGCGTACATAGCGTTGTACTAGCTTCTCATC
>CAZNAK010000389.1:0-3091 GCA_964570645.1 uncultured Cytophagales bacterium
CGATTGCCGCCACAGCCTATCACCGTCCATATTTTTTGTACCGACGACTCCCGCAGGGCGCGTAAAGTTTTAAGTACATTTTCTAGTGCGTCAGGCGTATGGGCGTAGTCCACAAAAGCAAAAACATCAGGGTTTTCTACGCGCTCCAAGCGTCCGTCCACGCCTTTGAGATCAGAAATCAGCGGTAAAAAGTCCTCCACAGACTCGCCCAGTAAATCTGCGACACCAAAAACAACCGCTAGATTATAAGCATTGAAATCACCCACAAAACGAGACATAAACTCATATTCGTTCAAACTCAAATACAGTCCTGAAAGCGCGTTTTCGAGCACTCGAATCTGATAATCCCCGAAAAACTTCTGAGCAAAGGTATGATGAGAGGCGGCACAGTTTTGAAGCATCACCAAACCGCGTTTGTCGTCTTTATTCACGAGGGCAAAAGCCGACTTGGGCAACTGATCGAAGAAGCCTTTTTTCGCTTTGATGTACTCGGCAAAAGTCTTATGAAAGTCCAAATGATCGTGCGAAATATTTGTAAACACTCCACCCCGAAAGTGTACTCCCGCAATGCGTCGCTGCACCACCGCGTGCGAGCTAACTTCCATGAACGCATGGGTGCATTTGGCTTGTACCATCTGAGCCAGCAACTGATGGAGTTCAATCGAATTAGGTGTGGTGTGGGTACTTGGAATAACCGCTTCGTTAATCTGATTCTGGATCGTAGAGATTAATCCTGTATTATACCCTAAGGCACGAAACAGGCGAAACAGCAGCGTCACGGTAGTGGTTTTTCCGTTCGTTCCCGTCACGCCGACAAGCTGGAGTTTTTTGGAAGGCTCATCAAAATAAACGTTTGTGATTTGCCCCATCGCTTTATCAGAGGATTCGACTTGAAGGTAGGTTTTTCCTTTGGGGATGTTTGCCTCAGCTGGGGAAAGTTCTCCGATCACCAAAGCTGCCCCCTGCTCGTAGGCTTTGGGGATGAAACGATGACCATCGGTTTGTGTACCACGTAAGGCAAAAAATACATCTCCCTCGGTAACTTTTCGAGAGTCTAGATGAAGTGCGTTAATGCGCTCAGGAAGGACTCCTATTTGATTTTTGGGGGAAATAGAACGAAGTAGTACGTTGAGATCGTGCTGCATAAGAACAAAACTAGGGAATTTTATCCTTCAGTCTGAAGTTATTGTTTTCGTGTGCGCAAAAAGCTGATGAAAACATACGTATTTCGTAACTTTACGGTTTACCTTGGCGGGTACAGCTTAGAAGTGTTTCGCTTTCTTTGTCTTGAGAGCAAAGCGTTCCATGACTTTTAAACCTCAAATTCGATCATCACATCATTTTTCTGGACATTGTCACCTTTTTGGATGTTGATGTTTTTTATGAGCCCTTCGGAAGTTGCTTTGAGTACGTTTTCCATTTTCATCGCTTCCAGAATCAAAAGTTGGTCGCCTTCCGCTACGGTATCGCCTGCTTTTACCAGAACGTCTAAGACCAAACCGGGCATAGGTGCTTTGAGGTCATCGACTTTATTTGTGAGCGCATCGTCCATGCCAAGTTCTTCTAAAAGAAGGTCGAAGCGGTCTTTGGCGGTAAAAGAGAAGAGTTCGCCGTTAACTTTTATTGTAAAGGTTTTTGCTTCTCTGTCTGCTTCCACAACTTCGAGTTGGAAGGAACGGTGATGTCGCAAGACGTGAAACCGCGCCGTATTTTCCTGTATGAGATCCCAGACCAACGGTTGGTTAGCTAGATTTAATTGGCCGCCTTCGGTAGTGAAGTCATAGACCCTGCCGTGTGATGATATTACTTTTAGCATATCCGCAAATATAAAAATTAGTGGCGGATAATAATCTTTCGTGTCAGTGCATTTTGTCCATCTACGGAAACGGTATAAAAATAGATACCACTCTGCATTCCATCCGTACGGATTGTGAGGTGGCTATCAAAGGCACTAAGTTCGTACTCTCCCACAATATTTCCCAGAACATTATGCATGATTACTTTAACTTCCCCTACACTGCTGTTGAGTTGGTAGTCGAAGTTAATTTCATCACGTGCAGGGTTTGGATAGGCTTCCGAAAGCTCAATAGGTAAATCTTTAAAGTCAAAAAATGAAAGTGGATACTTTTCGTTTGCCTGTGCGCTAAAACTAGCCCCGAGAAGTAAAAATAAGAGTACAAGTTTTTTCATGATAGCTAAAAGTTATGATGGTAAAACTACTTTTTATACGCGATAAAAGCATGTAGAGTTGCACAAAAAAGATCATTTTTCATGCCTCTATAATAACATTGTAAATAAAGAAGGTTATTTTAATGCTTTCTATCAAAAAAGTACAAGAGATTCATTTTTATTTACATACGTACAGGAATATGGCTTTACCGAACCTCATACCGTTTAGTTTTGTAAAAGCAGTTCTTGTTATACGTACCCATATCGCGATAGCTTCCGCGACTTACTTCGCCAATCAGGATCAACTTTCACGAAGAGCTTCAAAAAAACGTCCTTTTCAAAAAACTTCTGGAGCGTTTTACGGGCATCTATGCCAACGTGTTTAAGCTTGTTACCGCCTTTTCCAATGATAATTCCTTTTTGGCTATCACGTTCTACAAAAATATCGGCGCGAATCCGAATCTGCTCCTCCAATTCTTTAAATTCTTTTACGACCACTTCTGTGCAGTACGGAACTTCCTTCTCGTAGTGTAAAAATATTTTCTCACGAATCATCTCGGCGGCAAAAAAACGTTCGGTGCGGTCGGTGAGGCTATCTTCGGGGAAAAACGCGGGATGCTCGGGGAGGTATTTCAACATGACCTCCTTGAGGGCATTAATGTTGAACTTGTGTAAGGCGGAAATTGGGATAATCTCGTCGGGCTGAAAGGTTTCTTTCCAATGGCTAACTTTTTGGAGGACTTCATTTTGATCCGATTCGTCGATTTTATTGATGAGCAAGAATAGCTTGGGCGCGTCCGACCGTTGGCGTACCTTATCGAGTAACTCTTGTACTTCGTTTTCGTCGCGTTTCCCGTGGATGTCCGTAATCCAGAGGATAATGTCAGCATCTGAGAGCGACTCGACGACGGACTCCATCATT
>CAZNAK010000390.1:0-3091 GCA_964570645.1 uncultured Cytophagales bacterium
TCGTCCGTTTTATGAGGATTTTATACTACCTGCGGGACGCTTGCGCGAGTCAAGGCGAGGCGCGAGGCGTGCCGATGCCGTCGTTATTACAAAGTGTCCCTCAGAACTTTTAGAAGAAGAAAAAAGTACTATCAAGGCGAAAGCTCAGCGATATATCGCTCCTAATACGCCCATATTTTTCAGTTTTATTGCTTATACTGACCCTATTTCGCTTTCTGGAGACGGAAAAATGACTTCTACGTCTATATTTGTGGTGACGGGCATTGCTCAAACTAAACCCTTGCGTACGTATCTGGAAAGCCAGTTCGATATAAAAGGCTGGTTACAATTTCCCGACCACCACGCCTACACAAAAAGTGATGTGGTAAAGATACAGAAAGAGCTTCCCTCAGAGACCTCAATACTAACCACCGAAAAAGATGCAGTTAAGTTAAAGGACTTTCCTGAGCTTCCGATTTTTTATATTCCAATTCAGGTTAATTTTATTGATAACGAGTTTGACAGATGGATAAAAGAAATAATTTACTCGTCAGAGTTGTCCTTTTAACCCAAAAAACGTACTTTTGCAATCCTTTTTAAAGCATTTCAACAAGAAATTTTATATGTACGCTATCGTAGAAATTGCAGGACAGCAATTTAAGGTCGAAAAAGACCGCTTTGTGTACACGCACCGCTTGCCACAAGACGAAGGGGATAGCGTGGAATTTGACCGAGTATTACTCGTCGATAATGATGGAACCGTAAATGTAGGTACGCCTACGGTATTTGGCGCAGTCGTGAAGGCAAAAGTATTGGAACACCTCAAGGGGGACAAAACGATTGTTTTCAAGAAAAAGCGTCGCAAAGGTTACAAAGTAAAAAACGGACATCGACAGTCTTTCACTAAGGTGATGATTGAAGAGATCGTCGGATAACTTAAAAAAGTTACGTGCCCTTAACCCCTTCGCCTTCTAGAGAGGATGGAGGTGAGCAATAAAGCGTAACAATATTTATTTCAAAAACAGTATAAACAACCAAGACTCATGGCACACAAGAAAGGTGGTGGTAGTTCGAGAAACGGACGGGATTCGGAAAGTAAACGTCTGGGCGTAAAAATATTTGGTGGACAAACTGTCAAGGCGGGGAATATCATCGTTCGCCAGCGCGGTACGCAGTTTCACCCTGGCGTAAATATGGGTATGGGAAAAGACCATACGTTGTTCGCCCTCAAGCCCGGAACGGTAGAGTTCAAAAAAGGGCTTAAAGGACGTACTTACGTTAACATTCTCGAAGCTGAAACCGCAGAAGCGTAAGTAGCTTCTAAACAATAAAAAGAGTAATCAGCTCCGAAGTCTCCTTTGGGGCTTTTTCTGTTTACCCATGGCAACATCTATTTTAGTACTTGATAACTATGATTCTTTTACCTACAACCTCGTCCAGTATTTGGAAGAGCTTACGGAGGATAAAATCACGGTCAAACGTAACGATGCAATTACGGTAGATGCCGTGGTTACATTTGATAAAATCGTACTTTCACCTGGTCCAGGGCTTCCCAAAGATTCGGGTATTTTGTGTGATCTCATTCAAACGTATGCAGCTCAGAAAAGTATCCTAGGAATTTGTCTGGGGCATCAGGCGATTGCAGAGGTTTTTGGGGGTGAGCTATACAACCTATCCGCTGTTGCGCACGGGCAGGAAGTCCAGATGGAGGTTTTGGATACCAAAAACCGACTTTTCGATGCCATACCAAAAACTTTTGCTGGTGGGCTGTATCACTCATGGGCGGTCAAGGAGGAATCATTACCGAAAGGTTTTGTGCCGACCGTGAGAAGCAAAGCGGGAATTCTGATGGGAATCTCTCATACCTCCTACGATTTACATGGCTTACAATTTCATCCCGAGTCCGTTCTTACCCCTGAAGGTAAAACGATACTCAAAAATTGGCTTTCCTAATGCACCTGCACTCCATGACTGGCTACGGTACAAGTAGTCTAAAAACTGACGTACTCGAAGTTGAAGTAATCATTCGTACGGTCAACTCCAAGGGATTTGACCTGAACCTCTCACTCTCGGAGCGTTTTCGTGGCTATGAGGGAAAGCTCAAAAACCGTCTCTCCGACCTGTTGCAACGTGGGCGTATTCAATGTCAAATCAAATACAAAAAGTGGGACGAACTTCCCGTTCCGCCGATCGACCAAGCACTCCTAAAAACCTATTTTGATGAGCTAAAAGCCGCCGCAACAAGTGTTGGGGTCATGGCAGATGCTGAGTTACTCAAAATTGCGCTAGTGATGCCTGACGTGCGGCAAACAAAGGAGGAGGCAGAAGATGAGTTGGAGGCGCAAACAGAGAGGTTGTGGAATACATTAGCACAACAAATTGAGGTTGCCCTTCAAAAGTGCCTTGACTTTCGGGTACGTGAGGGAGAAGAACTGGCACAAAAGCTCCAAGAATATCTGGAAGTGATCGCTGTGCAACTTTTGGAGGCAAAAAAGCTAGAAACGCAACGGATTCCCAGAATCCGTCAGAAGTTGCAAAAGCATATGAAAGAGTTTGTCGAGCATGAAAACTTTGATCCGACGCGCTTTGAGCAAGAGCTTTTGTATTATGCCGAACGCCTTGATGTAACCGAGGAGCAGGATCGCCTTGAGGCACATGTACAACATTTCCGAGAGACGATGGCTAACCCAGATACGACCTTAAAAGGCAAACGTTTAGGCTTCATCGCGCAGGAAATTGGACGGGAGATCAATACCATGGGGTCAAAAGCCAACTTTGCTCCACTTCAGCACCTTGTCGTGAACATGAAAGAAGCCCTTGAAAAAATTAAAGAACAGGTATTGAATGTGGTCTAGATTAAAAACTTTCCCAGCAAAAATTGCTTCCCACCCACAAGATTACCACTTTTACTTCCATAGCGGCATACAACTGTTTACAAGACTTTCCTATTATTACCCTATTTTTAAATCTTTTTATTTTTGATAGAAAAGTAACGCAAAAAAAGCAGTTAGTATTTCAAATTTTAGTCATTCTATTGATTGGAGTGGCCTCGCAAAGCTGTCGTGAGGAAATGATCGAGCCAAAAACTGAAAGCTCCGCTCCTCAGCGTTCC
>CAZNAK010000391.1:0-3087 GCA_964570645.1 uncultured Cytophagales bacterium
ATGTTGCGGTTTCATGCAATCAAATATGCAAAGCTCAAGACACTCATCACTCAAAACGGCGGGAAATTAGTGACCAGCGTATCAGGTAAACTAGATTTTTTCCTCGGTGGTGAGAAAGTCGGTCCTGCCAAGCTCAAGAAAGTCGAAAAATATAACATCACGCGCATCAGTGAGGAGGAGTTTTTGGAGATGATAAAGGAATAAGTACACGTATTAAAATATCAACTGTTATGCAAGCCGAGTATTTTTTGTAACTTTGCAGAAACCATGACATCACACACAGTTGAAAGACGAAACCAAAAAGCAGCAGGTAGATTTTTGGATTAAAACTACTTGGCTCACCATCTCCCGTATGTATAACGCCGTTGCCTCTGATTTTCAGGTAACTTATGCCGCAGGTTTGGCCTTACTTTACATTGACGTTGACGAAGGTACGCCTGCCACCAAAATCGCTCCGCAGATGGGAATGGAATCACGGAGCTTAACTCGAATCCTTAAAACACTCGAAACTCGGGGCTTAATTTATCGTGAGGCTGACCCCGATGACCGCAGGAAAGTGATTATCCGCCTCACCCCTGAGGGCGTACAATTCCGAGACTTCTCACGAAAACTTGTCCTAAACTTCAATGAAGAGGTACGAAAACAAATCCCCAAAGAACGCTTGGACGACTTCTTCAAAACAATGATTGAGATTCAGGAAATCTCTGAAAAAGCACATCAGGCACATCTGACAAACGTAGAAGCGGGGAAGGTTTCCTAACTACTTTCCATAAGCACGAGTGTATCACTCTTCTTGCAACTGACTACTATCCTCCGCATTCAACGAATCTACAGGTTCAACTTCATCAGGAACAGGCGTTTCTCCATTAGGTTCAGGACTTTCCACGCGCTCCACACGGCGATAAACCAGTAATTCCTGTCCTACACGAATAAAATCAGTCGATTTGAGCTTGTTAAAACGTGAAATCGCTCGGGTGGTCATTCCATATTTTTCGGCAATCTGTGATAGGGCTTCACCAGCCTTTACGGTATGCACTTCCACTTTAGCGGGTACCCGCACCCGAATCCTCTGTCCTTCCTTAAGCTGAGAGGAACGGAGCTTATTGGCTTTCATCAGATCGCTTGGTGTCATTTGGTGGCGGTAAGCGATGCCGTTTAGTGTTTCCCCAAACTTCACACGGTACGGTATCAAAATCTGGATCGTATCACGCGCTTCAATTTGGTTTGCCCACTCTAACAAGCGTTTCCGGCGTGCCTCAAGTGCCGCTTCCTGCTTTCCTGAGTATGCCTCCGCGCTCAAGGCGGTATTGATCCGATTGACGGCTTCGTACAACTCATAAAAGTCTTCGAGGCTATCCAACTGGTTTTCAAGGATACCAAAATTTGGGGCATACACGTTTTGTAACTTCTCCTTGATGATGTCCTTGCGTTTTTCTTCGAGCTGCGGAAGCAATTCCGCGTACTCAGGATTTGTCCGTGCGGAGTCCAACAGTACGAGGGCAGAATCGTAAAGGCGTTCTTCAAGAAGTGTCGGGATATTTTTGGATTTGAGTAATCTATCAAACTCAGAATCCGAACTTAACCACCAAATCAAGGGTAATAAGAGCAAAATGACAAGGATATAATATACCTCACGCCGCAGACGGATTTTAGCGGGTTCCCGCTTTGGCGTTTTGGGGGTGCGTGGAGTATTTCGAGGCAAATTTTGTGGCATAAAGTAAAAACGAGTGGTCCAGAGGCATCAAGATACATAATCTGACGAATACTTTTTTCTCATTTGGCGTATAAATAGCTTCGCTCCCTTTGGAGTCGTGCGTAAAGACTCGCGTGTCTTGGTTCTGGGAGACACCTCACTTAGGAGTCTCTACAAACGGTTTTCGGACTTTTGTCCCAATCTTCGGAGCGGATTGAGATGCGATAAAAACAAGGTATTCACGTAAAATGAGTTTTTTGTACTTTTGCGACCTTATGGGTAGAAGAATAAAAGTTCGAGTGTTGGAAAATATCGAAATCGGCGAAATGGTCGCCGAGGGTAAGTGTATCGCCAAGGGAGAAGGGATGGCTGTATTTGTGCCGAGGGTCGCGCCGGGTGACGTGGTGGACTTGCGCGTCGTGAAGCAACGGAAAAAGTACGCCGAGGCGGAGGTGATTAAATTTCACTCTCGCTCGCCGTTGCGTACAGAGCCTTTTTGCGTACATTTTGGTACCTGTGGCGGCTGTAAGTGGCAACACCTCCCCTACGACCAGCAGCTCGTTTACAAACAAAAGCAGGTTGTGGATGCGCTCGAACGCATCGGAAAGGTTGAGTTACCCGAAATTCAGCCTATTTTACCCTCTAATGCTACACGCTATTACCGAAACAAACTCGAATTTACCTTTTCAGATAGCCGATGGCTCACCGAGGAGGAAGTTAAGTCGGAGGGGGAGCTTGACAGGCGTGGTGTAGGTTTCCATGTGCCGCGTCGATTTGATCGCATCGTAGATTTACAAGAATGTCACCTACAAGCCGAGCCTTCCAATACCATCCGTTTGGCATTACGGGAGTTTGCACTCCGCGAAAGTCTATCTTTTTACAACGTCTTTAGGCACGAAGGCTTACTTCGTAACCTAATTATCCGCAATGCAACAACAGGTGATTTGATGGTGGTTGTGCAGTTTGGGGAGAATCAGCCTGATCAAATTGAACAGGTGATGGTGTTTCTTGCCGAGCGATTTCCTGAAATCACCTCCTTGCAGTACATCATCAACCTAAAGAAAAACGAGACGTTTCACGATCAGGAGGTTGTGGCCTATCGCGGTGAATCCTTTATCACCGAAGAGATGGAGGGTTTGAAGTTTCGGATTGATGCCAAGTCATTTTTCCAGACGAATACCGAACAGGCTTTGGAGCTTTATCGCGTCGCCCGTAATCTTGCTGATCTCCAAGGCGATGAGGTGGTATTTGACCTTTATACAGGCACAGGTACGATTGCTAACTTTGTCGCAAAGTCCGCCAGGCAGGTAATCGGTATTGAGTACGTCGAGCAAGCTATTGTTGATGCCAAGGGGAACTCTGAGCGTAATGGCGTGACTAACACAGCGTTCTTT
>CAZNAK010000392.1:0-1843 GCA_964570645.1 uncultured Cytophagales bacterium
CAATGACCAGATAATACAACAACTGCATATCTAGGCTTTTCTGTTGTACCTCATCTTTTTTGAGTAGTTCCTGCGCTAGTGCTACGGCCTCGTTATACTTTTTTTGTTCAAATAGTGCCCGCACTTTGAGTTCTTCTAGCTTTATTGGCACATTACCGCGCATCATTTCTCGATATTCTTTGATGTAGTCCAGCGTCTCTTTGGGTAGGACATCAAGCTGTGCGAAGGTCTGTAAAATTCGGAGTAAGGTCTTTTTTTTGGCTTTATGCTCGTTAACTCGTTCGAGTTCTTTTTGTAAGGCGGTAGCGGCAAGCCCGTAACTTTCTTGTGCAGCTTGCGTTTGCCCGAGTTGGTCTTGCGTTTTTCCCAAGAGCATCCAGACGGCAGAGTTATCTTCGCGCTTCTGACTAGCGTCTTTGAGGAGTGGTAAAGCTGCTTCGTAATTCTTTTGTACATAGAGCCTTCTGGCTTCCAGAAAGAGGTCTTCTTGTTGCCCAAAAGTGTCGGGGAGTAACACAAAGAGAAACAGTGAGAAGGTGATAATTTTCATAAAGGAATGGGTTTTTAGTGCATGCGGTCACCTCGTAGTTCTATTTCTTGCAAGACTTGTGCCTCAAAAGCGAGATACTCTTCCCAGCGTTTATCCGTTTCTTCGCGTCCGCAGTAAGTACGTGCCAAACCGATAAAATTGGTGTAGTGTCGCGCCTCAGACACCATAAACTGATAATAAAAATTACTTAACTCTTCATCTTCAAGGTTTTTCCAGAGTGTTTTGAAGCGTTCGCAACTTCGGGCTTCAATAAGGGCGCAGGTCAGGAGCTTATCCATCAAAAGCTTCTCTGGGGACACGCCTTTACGCGCAAATTGCCGCAGTCGTGTTACATATTCGTCTTTTCGGGGCTTTCCGAGCGAGAAACCACGCTTACGAATCTGTTCCATCACCAACTCAAAATGCTCCCACTCCTCTGCCACGACTGGCGAAAGTGTATCTACCAGTTCATCGTGATCGGAATAAAGAACGATAAGCGAAATACAAGTCGATGCCGCTTTTTGTTCGCAGTAGGCATGGTCAGAGAGGATAAACTCAAGGCTTTTTTCGGCAACGTTTACCCAACGCGGGTCAGT
This sequence comes from uncultured Cytophagales bacterium, assembly GCA_964570645.1. Classification (GTDB taxonomy): domain Bacteria; phylum Bacteroidota; class Bacteroidia; order Cytophagales; family Bernardetiaceae; genus DAISIL01. Next base: position 1,126 of record CAZNAK010000392.1, read on the forward strand.
AGGAAGTTTAAGATGTAACATGATAGCAAAATTACAAAGATTTGCTTACCAACTGACGTTACGCATTAGTAATTTCATTAACTCGGTTTCTTCACTTTTCCAGACCTTACCCTTTTTTAAAAGAGAGGGGAATCCCTTCGAGAAATACCGCGCGGACGAAATAACCCCCACCTGGTCTAGATATATAAAAGTGGTGTCTGGCGTAAGAGTTAGCGAAGCAGCTTTTGTGTCCATCGAGCATTTGCTGGCATGTAATAACATCTTCCGCCGTTGTCGTTATCCCTCCCGCCGACTTTCTGAAAAAACAAAACAGCTCTCCGCCTAAAGCCTTATCTTTGCCCTATGGCATCACCAAACTTTGTTGACCACGTTAAATTATTTTGCCGCTCGGGAAAAGGCGGCGCAGGATCATCGCACTTTCGACGCGAAAAACACGTTCCCAAGGGCGGTCCCGATGGTGGGGATGGCGGACGGGGCGGGCATATCGTCCTGAGAGGAAGTCGCCACCGCTGGACGTTGCTGCACCTCAAATACCAAAAACACCAACACGCCGAGAACGGGCAACCCGGAGGCGGGCAGCAATCTACGGGACGCGAGGGAGAAGACATCATTTTGGATGTGCCTGTCGGAACCATCGTGCGCGATGCCGAGACGGGAGAGCAAGTGCTTGAAATCTTGGAGGACGAGGAAGAAAAGGTATTGTTGAAAGGCGGACGTG
>CAZNAK010000392.1:1853-3071 GCA_964570645.1 uncultured Cytophagales bacterium
CTTTAAAAGTGTCACCAACCAAGCTCCGCAGTACGCACAGCCGGGGGAGTTAGGCACGGAGGGTTGGTTTGTTTTTGAGCTTAAACTCTTGGCGGACGTCGGTTTGGTGGGTTTTCCCAATGCGGGAAAGTCCACCTTGGTTTCGGTCTTGTCGGCGGCAAAGCCCAAGATTGCGGATTATGCCTTTACGACCTTAACGCCGAGTTTGGGCGTAGTTGAGTATCGTGATTTTAAGTCTTTTGTGATCGCGGATATTCCCGGGATTATTGAAGGAGCCGCAGAGGGAAAAGGGTTGGGAACGCGGTTTTTGAGGCATATTGAACGGAACTCGGTTTTACTTTTTGTTATTCCCGCCGATAGTGATGACCCGAACAAAGAGTACCAGATTCTCTTGGACGAGCTTCGTCGTTATAACCCTGAGTTGCTCGACAAACAGCGGCTGCTTGCCATCTCGAAAGTGGATTTGCTCGATGCAGAGCTTCAAACCATGATTGAGGAGTCATTGGATGTACCGATTCCTTACGTGTTTATCTCTGCTGTTGCGCAACAAAATCTGCAATCCTTGAAAGATATGATCTGGAAAACGTTACAGGACGAAAATGTGGAGTTAAAGCGGTAAAGCAGCTAGTAGGCTTCTTTAAGCCAGCTCGTAAACTGTTTGAAACCTTGATTGAGGTTAGAAAAGTCGTCGAATAGCTCGTCATAGAAGCCGTCGGCGCGCAGGCGGTGTTCTATCTGTGTGGCTACTTTCGCGATGGGTTTTATGCCCAACATTCCTGCACTGCCTTTGAGGGTATGCGCTACCTTTCGGACTTCCTCCCAATCCTGCATTTGAATATTTAGGAACGCCTGTTGAAGCTGTGCGCGTGTTTCCTCCTTGAAGGTTGAGAAACTCTCAAAAATTAACTCTTCGCCACCATACTTTGCCAGTTGTCCTAGCACCTCACTATCCAAAAAAGCGGGAAACTCCTGCGTTTCAGTAGGAGTCATCTCCGAGACCTGAATCCCCCACTTTTGAAGTAGTTCGATAAGGTCTTCGGCGGCAACGGGCTTAGGTAAAAAGTCGTCCATCAACCCTGAATCTAACCAACTTTTGCGCTCCTCAGATACCGAAAGTGCCGTAAATGCCACTACGGGCGGAAGCGTATCAAACGAAGCGCGGAGTTCTTTAGTGAGTGTACGACCGTCTTTTAGCGGCATCTGGATGTCCATGAGGAT
>CAZNAK010000393.1:0-3060 GCA_964570645.1 uncultured Cytophagales bacterium
CCGCTAAGTTCGGCTTTTTTTCCTTAAGTTGACAGCATTGAGCGAGATGCTTAGAATGTTAGGGTTTGTACCATAGGCTTCCAGCCTGTATTGCGTTTAAATCAGGCTAGAAGCCTATGGTACAGATCAACGACCTTTTTAAATTTTCTTGAGTTGACAGCATTGAGCTTCTCGCTTGGACTTACTACGCAGACACCCTAATGGGAAGTCTCTTACAAAAATACACGTTTACATTTGTACAGATACGTAAGTAACTCACTTTACACGTAAAGCAAGTGATGCCCTTGTTGGTCTAGCGACTTTTCTCCCTACCAGGTCTTCTCCAAATAAGCATCTGCGTAAATCTTACCCGTAAATATCACCTGCTGACTCCCGTGATTTGGGCGGTTGTAAAGCGAGGCAAAGGCAGCATCTTTACGCCGTCGCCGCTCTACCTCATCCTGTACTTCAAAATAAACATCTACCTGCCAGTCTTTCCAGTCAGGTTCATTTTTGCGGAAGAGGTCTTTGAGCTTTTTATGGGTTGCAAGCGTAAAAAAACCACCTTTTGAGGTCAGATACGCTTTCTTCTCGGCTGCGGTCAGGCAAAGATAGACACGTCTTTTGGGGTCGTCCAAGCCAAAAAGTTGTTTAAATCGCTCTCGTTGCTGCCGCGAAACCAAGTTTGCACTTGCTTCTTCACCATCTGGCGTATCTCCCCGACTCATACGCTGAGGCGGTTGCAAGCCTCCACAAGCGTCTGCCATTACGAGCAATGCCTTCGGATGTTTTTTCCAGATCAAATCCCCAAAAAAAAGCAACGATTTACGGTTGTCGGTGGCAGGAATTTGTGGCCACGCATCACGGGGGGCGTTTCCCTCTGAGTAGCCATGCCCCGTGTAATAAAATAAAACAATATCATCGGGAGTGAACGTAAAGTCATTGATTTCCCGCTGCATACGTGCTGCATCAAAGTGGTCGTCACGCATTTTGACTTGTTTTACAGACCTAACGCCTGCCAGTGCCGCTAGATAAGCCGCCGTTTCTTGTGCCAAGGCTTCATTCTGAGAAATTCCTTCTAAGGAGTCGTCCGTTAACCCAGCCTCACTCACGAAAAGAAAAAGGACAATGCGAGGTAGCTTAACTTCTGGATGTGCCGCTAACTGCCCCGAAGCAAGAAAACAAAGGAGAAAACATAGATATTTAATACGTTGTCTTGGGCTGAATGTCGGCATAGATTTTTCCTTCTTTAGCGTACAAAGCACTGATAATATTGAGTTTGTATCCGCCATGGACGTTAATTTCTAGGTCTAGTAATTCGTCAGAACGTACAGGGCGCGGAAAGACCAGTACAACTTCTTTGGCATCACTTACCGCCTTATCACTTTCTAGTTCCTGACCTCTGGCGGCATAAGTCCAATTAGGTAGATTTTCTGTATCGGGTCGAGCCACTTTCAGATAGACCTCGTTTGCCCAGAACGGTGGAGCTTTCAGGGAGACACTACGCCGTCCGTCAATGCAGTCCACGGTTTTCGTTTGAGCAATCATCACGTTACCCTCAGGTGTTTTACCCTGAATTTTTAGACGCGCTCCTAGTGGAGGTAGCCCATCAAAAACAAGCTCAAACTGCTCTTTAGCGGTCTGTATTTCTTGACTCTTTTTTCCGTTCCAGATGCCTACGAACGTCAGCCGCTGCAAACGTGGGTCAGGATGCCCCGCTAAACCTTTCATCTCAACCCACAAACGTTCAGTGGCTGCCTCGCTTTGTACTAGCTTACACGGATCACGGAGCTGAGGCAGTGCATTTTCTTTCCCTTCAAACCGCCAACGCAAAATCTTTGGGTTCGTCAGTAGCTCTCTTCCGAGGAGATCAAATTTTACATCGAAAAGCAACGAGAAGTGCTGCCTCCCGAACCACTGAACCACTCCGACTTTTGCCGTAATTGGAAAACCGCCCGTCTCACGGGTATCACAAATGGCGAGTACCTTTACCTCAGTGGTTTTGACTTGTGCCAATGTCTGTGCCGTGTAAAGCTCCAAAAACTGATCAAAAGCTAACTTTTTTTGTGGTTGGTCTGAGAAATAATCCGGAACGTTAAACGTGTCAGCAACTGCTAAGTAGGGCTTAATCGTATTTTCTATGAGATACGCCTGACCTTCCTCTTTTAACTTACGGTATTGCGCATACGTTTTTTCGTACCCTTCGCCGTGTAACGCTACAAATCGCGCTTGCCCACGCTGAAAAGCGGAATCCGACAATATCTTCGTTTGTGCATCAATGCCTTTAAGGTCATCAAGAAACTCAGTGACGAGTTTTTCGGCTTCCTGCACCGCTCGTGCATGGCGATGAGCAGGTAAAATAAATGTGGTTTCACCCTCACATTGCCCTAAAACCACTACGCTTGAAACTTGCCAAAGTAAAAAAGCAATAAATAGTGTATTTTTACTGAATTTTGAAATAAAGCTTTCCATTTTTTTGATATACATTCCTTGGTTTAGAGAAGTCGGCACGGCTTTGCGTATTTACTTTCATGTTGATTAGCTGCCGCTCTTCGATGGGCTGGGGGAATATCATCACAAATTCGTCTTTGTTGGTTCTCACCTTTGAGGTATTACCTTTACCCGCCCTGGCGATAAACGTCCAATTTATTCTATTTTTATCAGGATTATTTTTCCGTACTTCTACAATAACATGAAGCTCACGCGAGCGAATTTTGCCAGACACCTTCTCGGCGGGTTGAGGCGACTTTTCTGCAAGAGCAAGCTCGGGTTCAGATACACTAATTTCCGTACTTGCCTGTACCTGAATAGGATGCTCACAGGTTGAACATTCAGGCGGCTGATCGCCCAGATACTTGATATAATAAACCTTAGGGTCGCTAAGTAAGTTCCCGTCCAATACATCGAAGCGGACATGAAAACTGAGGGATACTGTTGGTGATGATTTGCCGATGCGTTTGTCCGTAGGTTCAAGCATCCAGACAGCCTGCGTATTGACTTGAATAAACGTCTGGACAATCGTATTTTTAACCTTTCGATTATCGCAAGGCATGCACGTATTGATTTGGCACTGGCGCAACG
>CAZNAK010000394.1:0-3046 GCA_964570645.1 uncultured Cytophagales bacterium
TTCCGTTTCTTTCGGAACGCTTAACATCCAAAGTACTTATTCAAAATGATTCAGCCGCGTTATAATCGTGCCTATCAGCGATTTTGGTCATGGTATTTTAAACGTATCATCCACTCCGATTTTTTGGCGATGAACGTAATTCATGCCCCTCAGATCGAAGCCAACAAGAGTGTGCTGTTGCTGCAAAACCACATCAGTTGGTGGGATGGCTTTTGGGCGTATCGGATGAACGACCTACACTTCAAACGTCAATTTCATGTCATGATGCTTGAAGAAGAACTCCAAACCCGAAAGTTCTTGACCTACGCGGGGGCATTTTCGATCCAGAAAAATAGCCGAAGTATGGTCGAATCCCTGAACTTCTGCAATGAGCTATTGAAAAGCCCCCAGAACTTACTTCTGTTGTTCCCGCAAGGTGAAATTGAATCGGCACAATCATCTGATTTGGTCTTTGGAAGCGGTGTCCGGCGGGTGATTAAAAAGTTGGACGGGGAGGCACAGGTGGTGCTGTCGGCTTGCTTTGTAGATTATTTCTCGGAGCGTAAGCCCACGCTCTCAATTTATTTGGAACACATTTTTAGCTCAGAAGTTAAAAATATTGTAGATTGGAAAATGAAGTTTAATCAGTTTTACGAGGAACAAAAACAGCTTCATTGCTCAAATTCCTAGAAGTTGCTCAAATTTCAAGAAAAAAACGCTAGTTCGCACATAGTTTACGGTCTTATTTGCTTACTTTGCTACAAATCCTAATCAAAACAACTGTAATGGCAGACGAAAAAAAGAAAAAATTAGAGGCACTCAATGTGACCATCGCTAAGTTGGATAAAACTTACGGTAAGGGAACCGTTATGCGCCTAACCGATGAGAACATTCAGGACGTACCTGTGATCTCTACGGGATCGCTGGGTCTAGACATCGGGCTAGGGATCGGTGGGCTACCCCGTGGTCGTGTTGTCGAGATTTACGGTCCCGAGTCTTCGGGTAAAACGACCCTGACACTACACGCCATTGCGGAGGCACAAAAAATGGGAGGAATTGCGGCTTTCGTAGATGCTGAGCACGCTTTTGATCGTACGTATGCCGAAGCACTAGGAATTGACCTTGAAAACCTCTTGGTCTCTCAGCCTGACAGCGGGGAGCAAGCCCTCGAAATTACGGAAAACCTGATTCGTTCTACGGCCATTGACATTATCGTCGTGGACTCCGTGGCCGCACTCGTCCCGAAGGCAGAACTGGAGGGCGATATGGGAGATAGCAAGATGGGCTTACAGGCGCGTCTGATGTCGCAAGCCTTACGGAAGCTGACGGGTGTGATTAGCAAAACGAGCTGCTGCTGTATCTTTATTAATCAGCTACGCGAAAAAATCGGTGTGATGTTCGGTAATCCCGAAACGACTACGGGGGGTAATGCCCTCAAGTTTTACTCTTCTGTGCGTTTGGATATTCGTCGAATCGGAGCGATTAAAGACCGTGATTCCGTGATCGGTAACCGTACACGTGTCAAGGTGCAGAAAAATAAGCTCGCGCCCCCATTCCGTCAGGTTGAATTTGATATTTTGTATGGAAAAGGGATCTCTAAAGCAGGCGAAATTCTGGATATTGCCGTAGAGGAGGATTTGATTAAAAAGTCAGGTTCGTGGTACTCTTATGGTGATGCTAAGATCGGGCAAGGGCGCGATTTTGTCCGTGGCTATCTCGAAGAAAACCAAGACCTTATGGGTGAGCTAGAAGCTAAAATCCGTGAGATTTACGAAAAAGTACCCGCAAAACCGAAAGAAGAAGAGGAGGAAGAAGCGTAAGCAACACAAAGACCTACAAGAAAAACCTTGTGGGTCTTACTTTTTATCCCCCTCAAGCTTAACGTACCCACCTCGATACGCCTGATAAAGCATCACCGCAAAAGGGATGAGCCAAATTAAGTCGTTGGTAATATTATGTAAGCCAAAAACAAGTGGTAGCTTTCCCTCCCAAAAATGCTGTGTAAAGCTAATCAGGCCGAAAAGTTTACCTAAAAACCCCACTAAGACAATCCCCCAATGCTTAAAAGGGTGGTAGGAAGTAATCCAATACGCTACCCCATAGCAGCATAGCAGCCTACGATCATCCCGACTGCTTGTCAGATAGCGGGGTAAATAGGACGCGCCATCTCTGCCCAGTCAAAGAATTGAAAAGGAAAGAACCCTATCCATGCGCCCCAAAGGATGTTGTAAATAGCGGCAAGTTGCAGGACCGTCTTCATCCACTTCGGGAAATCATCTTTTCTCATGTGTGTATCATTGAATTTATGGATAATTAACTATATTTTTCTTCCTCTTCTTTGGGGGTATCTTCCAGCATTTTGTGTGTATTTTGAAGATAGTTCTTCATGATTTTCCGAATCTGAGGTAGGGCGAGATTCTTGTGCAGTCGTCCCTGATGGATAACAGACATTTGTCCTGTTTCTTCGGAAGATAATAACACCAGCGCATTACTCTGCTCGCTCATCCCAAGGGCGGCACGGTGGCGCATCCCCAGAGAGGCAGGAATGCTATCACTGTCCGAGATAGGAAGCCTGCAACGGGCTGCTTTAATTCGATCCTTATGGATGATTAAAGCACCATCGTGTAGGGGATTTTTGTTATAAAAAATAGAGATCAATAGGCGTTTGGAGACCACCGCATCTAGGTAATCGCCTGTTTCGGCGTAATAATCTAGGGGGTCGTCGGGAGAAAAAACAATGAGCGAACCGATGTTTTCAGCACTCATCGCTTGGAGTGCGCCCAAAATTTGGTCAATTTGATCCCATAGTTCTAGCTGATCACCGCGAAAGCGTCCGAGGAGTAGTTTGGGCAACTCGTTTACCGTCGAGACGCGCCCCAAAAGGGATAAAAAACGTCTGATCTCCTGCTGGAAAAGAATAAACACTTACGCAAGAATATCTACAACCTGCATTCACTTTTCGAAGTATCGATCGAGCTGCATTCCATACTCGAGCTTAAACGGCTGATCAATTCGACACTGCTGACGATCATCGGTCAGTTTTCCTGCAAGAGCACACTCTTCATCT
>CAZNAK010000395.1:0-3041 GCA_964570645.1 uncultured Cytophagales bacterium
CGCGTATCAGACCGTTCGTAGGTCGCCAAACAGCTAACAATAGCAGGTATAATGTGCCTTTACAGGCAAGCTTTACTTATTTGTCCGAAATTATGGGAGGCATAAAACGCTACCTTTTCTTTTTGATGTTACTTTTCTGTGTTGAAAGTGCTTTTTCTCAAACCCAAAAGCCTCCTATTAGTGGCGAGGATTGCTTTGGAGCTTGGGAAGCGGACGCAGAACCGAAGGAAGGGATAAGCCAATTTATGGGTTTGATTCATCGTCGGATTACACTACCCGAAAAAACGGAAGCCAAACTCATTGAAGAAAGAAAGGCGATTAAAATTTCGTTTGTGGTGGAAGACAACGGTATGCTTATGCGTTTCGAGGTGCTTACCTCCGTAGAAAAAGCAGTAAAAAAAGCTATTCTGGAAGCCTTTGAGTCGTATGCTGAGCGGTGGCAGCCCGCTATTTCTGAGTGTAAGCCCGCCCGCCAGCAGCGGCAAGTTACGCTACGGTTTCGGCGGTATTAGTGGTTTTTGGTAGTTTTACGCATACGTCCACTTGAAATCTAATCCTGATGCGGCATTTGGAAGAATTTTTTCTTGGGCTTCGTGGCTACCTTAAAGCCATAAAGTTTATCCGACAACATGAGCTGTGGTTTTTCTTACTACTTCCGACCTTACTTAACATCCTCATTTTGGGCGGTGTACTTTGGCTGGGTTGGCATTGTAGTGATAGTTTGATTGAATGGTTAGCCGCGCAGGCACAATGGGAAATTTTACCTGATTGGGCAACCTCGACACTCGACTGGCTGATCCTGATTGTCGTCAAACTGTTAGTCGTCTTTATCTTTTTGAAGACCTATACTGTTTTGGTGCTGATTCTGCTATTGCCAGTGTTGGGTATGCTTGCCGAGAAAGTTCAGTTGATTTTATTGGATCGTCCTGAACCGAAATTCGATTTTAATTTACTGGTAAGCAACATCTTGCGCGGGCTAGGGCTTACCCTCAGAAATACCGCCGTTGAACTTACTTACACCGTTATTTTGGTGTTGATCGGTTTTATCTTCCCGCCTATCTCCCTCCTGACCTCTGTGCTGGTGATTTTACTCCAATCCTATTTTATTGGCTTCGGGATGATTGATCTACGCAACGAATTTCTACGATTTTCTGCCAAAAAGAGCCGTAAAGTTGTCTGGAAGCACGCTGGGTTTAGTACAGGTAATGGCTTGGGGTTTGTCTTGATGGTGTTTATTCCATTTTTGGGGATTCTTTTTGCGCCGATTCTATCGGTTATTGGTGCCAACATCGGAATTTTTGAGTTGCGGGCAGACTTCTGAAAAGAGTTCTCAGATTTATTTTACCTTTGTGCTCAAATCGAAATAGGTAACTATGAACCTTTTGTTGGCGATCCGCTGGGATGTTGATCCCGTTATTTTTACGCTTGATCTGGACTTTTTGGGATGGGGGGAATTTCCCTTACGCTGGTACGGGCTTCTTTTTGCACTGGGCTTTGTGTTCGGGAACTATATTATGACCTACGTTTACAAGGTCGAAAAGAAAAATCTGAAAGACCTAGATACGCTGCTCTTTTATATGGTTGCCGCTATCGTTATTGGCGCACGGCTGGGGCATTGCCTATTTTATAATCCAGAATATTACCTGCAAAATCCGCTTCAAATCCTTAACATCCGCGAAGGTGGACTAGCGAGCCATGGGGCAGCAATAATGGTTTTGATCGCCCTTTATGTGTATGCCAAAAAGCATCCTGATCAGCCGTTTTTGTGGCTTACGGATCGGATCGTGATCACCTCTGCTCTGGGGGGTGCATTTATTCGCTTCGGGAATTTCATGAACTCCGAGATCATCGGAAAGCCTACGGGTTCGGATTGGGGGGCGATTTTTGTTCGTCGTGGTCCAGAGTTCATGGTGCCGCATCATCCTGCACAGCTTTACGAATCTGCGATTTGCTTAATTACGTTTTTCTTTTTGATGTGGCAATACAACCGTACCAAAGGGGCAACCCCACACGGAAGGCTTACAGCGTTCTTCTTCTTGATTATCTTTGGCTTACGTTTCATCGAAGAGTTTTTCAAGATCCCCCAAGAGGATTGGAATAATACCTTTGCCCTCAACACAGGACAGCTTCTGAGTATTCCGATTATCATTGTTGGATTACTAACGTTACGCTATTCGTACAGCCAGAAAGCAAAACCTAAAGAAGTTGAAGCTACAAGTACTCCTGGCAAGTAGTGTGGCTAGCGTTGATAGGCGTACTCTTGGTCTAAGTGGTACTTTTTAATTCTCGAACATGAGCTTTCCTTCTACAAAAACGCGCTCTGGCTTTTTGACGCTTTTCTCGGCAATGGGCTTTTGGTCAAAAACCAGAAAGTCTGCCTTGTAACCGTCCCTGATTTGACCTATTGCTGAACTCGGAAAAATTTGCATACTTGTTTCGGTACTATTGAATATGTCTGAACCGATAATTAGGTTGCCCTGCATTTTGCGGTATCGCCTGCTGAGATCGCACTGAAAGTCAGCAATACTGTCAAGTTTGGCATCTTTAAAGCTGAAAGATGCTAAAACGGCCGTAGGATTGATCACAACGCCTCTTTTGGCAGTTTGGCGAAGCAATGAGTCAGGCAAAAAATAGTTTTCAAATGTTGAGGAGTCACCATTCCACCCATAACCGGACATGTGTGCAAAAGCATCAACGTCAGTTTGAGCCATCTTTTCAAAATCTTGTCGATCTTCTACGTGTGCATACACCTCAAGACCAGCTGCGCGGGCACTATCAATGATAGCTTGCGCTACTTTTAGTCTCAGGCCATGGGCTCCCATGACTTTATCGCTGATCCCTTTCTCGTTAAAATAGTAGATTTTTGTAAGGTCTGGGTCAGTATTTAAATACTCAGATCGTCTATCGTTTTCATGGTAGGTGAAGTTTATACGCACTAGGTAAGATACTAAAATTTGCAGACAGATACCCATAACTACTTCAAAAGAGGTATGGAGTGCACAAAAAAAGCACGCTTTGCAATGCCAAACGCGCTTTCGTTC
>CAZNAK010000396.1:0-958 GCA_964570645.1 uncultured Cytophagales bacterium
CGTTTTTAGGTGTACATAATACACGCATGATTGACGGAGAAGTAGAAGCAGGGCCAAACGCAGTCTTGGCCTACCAGCGAGAGGGCTACCGCAAAAAAGACTTCAGTTGGAAAGAATTCACCGAAAGTATCACTTGGCCAGGCTTTCAAAAAGTTGCCTTTAAGTATTGGCAAATTGGAGCGGGTGAGTTTTATCGTTCTTACTCAAAAGCGGCCTTCACCAAAGCCCTTCAAAAGTTGATCCCCGAAATCCAAGCCGAGGATCTTGAAGAAGCACCCGCAGGCGTTCGCGCGCAGGCCTGTGACCGAAAAGGCGGCTTACTGGATGACTTCAAAATTATTGAGAGTCCACAAGTGGTTCATGTGTGTAATGCGCCTTCTCCTGCGGCAACGTCTTCCCTGTCTATTGGATTGACGGTCGCGGAAAAAGTGGCAGAACAGTTAGCTTAAGTGAATACCACCTTCAAGCTGATGGACTACTCAATTTAGAAAAGATTGAAAGCAAATTAGCTACTGAACTTGTCTAAACTTATTTGATAAGTAAGCTAGACAATGTGTGATTTAGTAGTTGCACCTAACTAATTTACCCGTACGTCTAGTGTACCAAGTAAAGATACAATTTTTCGTGAACTTCTTCCTCTCACGCCGCTCCCAAAAGCGGGCAAAAAGGCCAACAAGTTACTTTAGCGCTACCCCTTTGGTGCAAGCGTCCTCGCTTGTACCCTACAATAAAGTCAGCATCCGCTGGCAAGATGAAACCCAAGGCCGCCCGATGGGTATTTGCCCCCACATAGCCCCTATCCAACGTATCCACCTCAAAATCCAACACGCAGTCACGGACATATTGACCCCTTTTATAGTGCGCGGTTTGGCATGATCCCAGTGCCAGCAGATCGTGAGAAACCGCACCATCCACCAACCGCGAAAGCCCCGTCGCTGAAGTCTGTCCGAAACGGGAC
>CAZNAK010000396.1:968-3038 GCA_964570645.1 uncultured Cytophagales bacterium
GTAATTTAACCAAACTGCGCAACATCAGTAACTAATTCAGATAAGAAAAGTACAATTCTGACGTTCTAACGACGAACCACTTTAGAAAATTTATGATGCGAAGCTGTTTTTTATTCCTATTCCTCATCCTTTCAGGTACTTCAGTTTTTGGACTTGATCTCGGCGATGCGGTCACACATAAATTAATCACCGCAGAAATTATCGGAACGGGTGGCTATCACGGCGAGTCCATTAAGATCACGCTGCAAAACCGTACGCGTCAACCCTTAAAAGTTCGTATTCCTGCGGGCTGGATCTTTGAAAGCGAAGAAGAGCAAGAGCAAGATTTGATGGTTGCGGAAGAGCAGGTTTTGGTACTTGCCCCGAACGCCCGAAAGTCTGCTTTCCTTTACACCATGTGTACGCAGTCTTACAACGCAAGTCCTGCCCGGCTATCTACTTTTTTACTGGGCGCCTTTGCTAAGCCGTCATTATTGGCTTTAGCTGAACTGATCAACGAAAAAAAGTACTGGGAGCGTAGTGCTTCTCAATCCATGGTTTGGAAGTTTGCCAACGAAAACAAACAAGGCTTACGCAGCATTTATGGCTCGGATACCGTGATGATGGAAGCGTTCGCCCAGCTTGTCGTGACGTACTTCAAAATTCCGCGTGATCAAATTGAGTTTAATAAAGTTGCCAAGCCGATTCCGCTTACTTCTATCAGCACAAGTGTGGATACGCTCTTGAAAGCCCCGCTCAAAAACGCCTCCATGAAGGTTTTTGACCCTAACGGTGAGCTGGTAAAAACCTATTTTGAAAATAAAGAACTTGAGCGTGGATACTTTCATCGGCGGTTTGGCGTATTTCATCGGAACGGAGATACGGCGGCATACACGGTAGAACTCCGCAGTGGTGACGAGTTGGTATATCGCCGTCAGGTAACGAGTGCCGATACGGTTGTAAAAGTGCATAAGCTCAAAACAGGTTTGATGGACTTTCATTACAGCCTCGAAAAAAATGAACGTGCCGATCTGGGTATTTATGATGGCGAAGGAAATTTGTATCATTTAGTCAAGGAAGGGCATCCGTTCCGAGCAGGGAATCACTTCACACAACTTAATATGACGACCTACTTACCGCACCGTGATGACTATTTTGTGAAGATTATTGCGGATGATCGCGTACTGACAGAACAAAAGATTGATCCGAGCGGGCAAGCGGCTAAAAAACGCTACCCGCGCAAAATCGAACGGGGCGTAGTCAACTTCAAACTTGACGAGCCGCTCAAAAACGTAAAAGTTGCCGTTTACGATGAAAGCGGAAAACTTATCCGTGAGCTTTATGCTAACAGCAGCTTCGGACACGGCTACAAACAGGTAAAATATATGTTTTTCCACTGGCAAGGTCCAGAGGCAAAGTTCTTCGTTCGTATTCAGTCCGAGGAAACAGGCGAAACACTGCTTGAAAAAGTCATCAAGTAATTTCTCAATACTCAAAACTCCCTCGTACAAAATACTTTGTGCGGGGGATTTTTTTAAGTATGCACCCCACCTCCCTTCACTAAATCTCTCAAAAAAGCTTAAATCCGAACGATTACTTTCCTAACATCGTTCGTCCGACAAATAAATTGTACCTTATTGCCCTAGCTTTAACAGACTATTTTTATGAAACGCCTCCTCCTTCTACTGGGCGGGATGAGTCTTCTCTTATCCCCCTTTGCCCAAACACCGACCGTTATTACAGGAAAAGTAGCCGACAATGAAACGGGTGACGCGATTCCGTTTGCTAATGTCTTTTTTGAGGGGGCGGGTATTGGAACGGTTACTAACTTTGATGGCTTTTATGAGCTTTCCACCGACAAAGATATTCCTGACTCGTTGACAATCTCCTACGTAGGCTATACGACAAAAAAAATACGGATTCAGCCCAACCAAACGCAGACACTTAACGTCCGCCTAAACCCAGAAAGTGCAATACTGGAAGAGGTCGTCATTGTGGCGGGTGAATACGAAAATCCCGCTTGGGCAATTTTGCGAAACGTCGTCGAGAATAAAGCCAAAAATGACAAGCGTAAGCTGGAAGCCTACCAAT
>CAZNAK010000397.1:0-3036 GCA_964570645.1 uncultured Cytophagales bacterium
TCGTCGGTATCCTATTTTTGGGGAGAAATAGGTGTAACATTAACAAAAATAAAGAAACTGTGGATATTTTTTTGACAGAAGCCATCCGCGAAGCACAAAAAGGCTTGGAGGAAGGAGGTATTCCCGTCGGTTCAGTACTCGTACACGAAGGAGAAATCATCGGAAGAGGTCATAATAAGCGGATCCAACAAGGGAGCGTTGTCCTGCACGGCGAAATGGATGCGCTGGAAAACGCAGGGCGGCAACCTGCCAGCGTGTACCAAAATAGCGTACTTTACACGACGCTTTCGCCTTGTCCGATGTGCAGTGGGGCAATTTTGCTTTACGGCATTAAACACGTGGTGATCGGCGAAAACCAAAATTTTATGGGCGATGAGGAATTACTGAAGTCCAGAGGCGTAAAAGTGGAGGTCGTAAACGATAAGACGTGTTATGAAATGATGCGAGACTTCATCGAGGCAAAACCCGTACTTTGGAATGAAGACATTGGAGAATAAAACTTTAAGTGATTTAATCAGTCCGCCATTCTGGATACTTTTTTGTCCCTATACCCCTTATGAATCAATCACCAGTAATCCATGAATAAGTATCTTTTAATGACTTGGACAATCCTTTCAGTTGCTTTGATATCAAGCTGCGCTGAGGAAGAAGAAACATCAGACCCCACAAGTGACGCTAAAATCCGATTTGAATTTCGATTTGACGAGCAGCAAGACCGACTAGACAACTTGGCTCGCCCTGCCAGTGTTCCTGCTGGCAATGCTGCCCAAACCCCTGACTTCAAAGCACTATGCGTGCATTACATTGAGTTTGCGCCCTCTGCCCTGACGCAGCTTGGTGGAGGCGATGTTCTTTACCAAAATGAAGAGGTTTCCTCCTCTTCCAACGGCTACACCACCGCGATTGACTTCTCAGAAGCTATTATCAGCGATGAAGGTATAACGTTTCTGGAAGTTCCAATCAGCAAGCTCACCACTACCACTTATGAATGGGTTCGCGCCTCGGTCGCTTACCAGAACTTAGAGATACGTTTCACTATACTAGATATCCCGATCAACGGGCAGAATTACGATGTTTTCGACCAAAAAGGTACACTCGCTGGCTTTTTGGGCTACAATACACGCGTTGGAAATTTTCAGGTTGGCGAGCAGAGTGTTACGGTTAATGCCGATAAAGCACAAGGCTTTTGGGCGTTTGAATCCGAAATTACCCTTCCAGAATTTAATTACACATACAACGATGTCTCGACGGGGCAAGCTCCCGCTACCACAGTTGTAAATCCGCTGGCCGCCACCTCACCTGTTCCTGCGGGATCATGCGTAATTACAGGAGCATTTAACCAGCCACTAAAAATTACAGGCAACGAAACCGAAGATATTATCGTCGTTCTTTCTTTCTCGATCCAAAACAGCTTTGAGTGGCAGGATGACAATGAAAATGGCGAGTGGGATATTAATGTGGCGCAAGCTGCGGCTGAGCGTATTGCGGATATGGGACTGCGCGGTTTGGAGGTTAAAGTAGAATAAAAGGGAACATCTCACTTATTCGATTCGTTTTGTCTACAAGTTTTTTTACTTTTATATCGACAAAACGGAAAATATTATGATCAATACATTTTTATTTATCGGAGGTTTAGGTGGTTGGGAAATCGCCTTACTTGTTTTTGCTATTCTCTTGCTTTTCGGAGCAAAGCGTATTCCTGAGCTTGCGCGTGGGCTTGGACGTGGTATCCGCGAATTTAAGGATGCGACCAACGAGATTCGTCACGAGATAGAAGAAGGTGGAAAAGAAGAATCTAAAAAAACATCTTCTACTTCGTCGTCGTCTTCCAACAACTAATTCACCTCAAAAAAAAATAGATTCCCCTGAGGCCACAAGAGTTACTTGCTTTTGTAGCCTCATTTTTCGTTAGCCCATGAACTATACTAACTTCTCTACCCTCCGCCAAGATCTAAACGAAGGAAAAACCACTTGTTCCGATCTTGTTAGTTATTACTTGGAACGAATCGAAGCCAGTAAAGACCTCAATCTTTATTTAGACGTTTACGCAGAGGAGGCTCGTAAACATGCCGCTGCCATAGATCAAAAAATTAAAAAAGGCACAGCAGGACGGCTCGCGGGAATGGTCGTCGGGCTAAAAGATGTCATTTGTCATGCTGACCACGGCCTACAAGGAGCGAGTAAAATCCTTGATGGTTTTGTCTCACAATTCTCGGCAACGGTAACGGAACGGCTTCTAGCAGAAGATGCGATCATTATTGGAAGACAAAACTGCGATGAATTTGCCATGGGTTCTTCCAACGAAAATTCTGCCTTTGGCGTAGCAAAAAACCCAGTCGATCCTACTCGTGTTCCGGGTGGGTCTTCGGGTGCGTCGGCAGCGGCAGTAGCAGCCAACACTTGTATGGTGTCTTTAGGCTCAGATACAGGCGGATCGGTACGGCAGCCTGCGGCATTCTGTGGAACTTACGGACTTAAACCAACTTACTCTCGGATTTCTCGGCATGGGCTAATTGCTTACGCCTCTTCATTTGATTCCGTCGGAATTATGGCGCACTCAGCGGAAGATGTTGCCTTGGTTCTTGAGGTTATCGCGGGAGCGGATGAGTTTGATAGCACGGTCTCGCAGCAGCTTGTTCCTGCTTACACCCAAGCAAAGCCAAAAGAAAAATATCGTATCGCGTACATTGCTGATACGATTGACCATGAAGGACTGCAACCCGAAATTAAAGCAGCGTTCAACCAAAAACTTGAGTCACTCAAGGCGGCTGGACACACCGTAGAAGCGGCAAACTTTGACCTACTAGACTTTATTTTACCCACTTACTACATCCTGACAACAGCAGAAGCCAGTACAAACCTTTCGCGCTACGATGGCATACGTTACGGCTACCGAAACCCCGAAGCGGTTGACTTAGAACAGCTCTACAAAATGACGCGTACTGAAGGCTTTGGCGCAGAGGTGAAACGTCGAATTATGCTAGGGACTTTTGTTTTAAGTGCCGACTACTACGACGCATATTTCACGAAAGCACA
>CAZNAK010000398.1:0-3033 GCA_964570645.1 uncultured Cytophagales bacterium
TCATCCTGCGAAACCAAAACGCAAGTTTTTAGGCTTTTCCTGCGGTAGAGGGCGAGGCAACTTCAAAGATGACTATCGGGTTGATTAATTGGTATTTATCGTTAAGTTGATACTCCTTACTGGTTAGCGTTACGTCGGGCACATAATATTTTTTGGGGCGGATAAAGGCATGCAGACCATCAGGAAACACCTCAAACGGAAGGTTATTTTCTTCAATTATTTTTTATAGCTGAAAGTTTAGTTTGCCGATAATTAAAGAGTGTCGAGAAATAGGCACGGGGATTTGTTGATAAAGATCGTTTTCGTCCTCTGTTTGGAGTAAAAGCGCAATCAGCTCGGCGGGGAAGGGGGCATTGCCGCGTAATATGAAGATTTAATCAAACGGGATAAAGACCTTCTTGCCGGGCGAAATTTCTTTGTTAAATGCACGAATCAAGTCCGCATCTTTAGGACTAAAATAATATCGTTTGGCGATGGACTCTGGCGTATCGCCTTTCGTTACAAAGTGGATACCTTTGACGGGAACGATATACCAGTCCTCGCCCAGCACAACACTTGACTTTACCGCCGAGGCAGTTTCGATATTGAATTTTTCGGCAATGCTTTTTACAGAATAGTTCTGCTCTGCATCACGAAAAAGCCCATACACTCTAAAGTTTTCCGCGTCGTAGGGATCAAAGTAGTTTTCATAGATAGAACGCACTTTTAGGGAGTCTGCCAGTTGCATACGTTCCATGCGGTTTTGCAGAAACTCATTTCGCTCCGAGAGTCGTTCGTTTTCCTTCTTCAGCCGCTCGTTGTCCAAGACCCATGCCATTCGGTTACTCGTGTAAAGCAGAATTAGTAGAATGGAAAACCCAAAAACTAAAAGTGTCGTCAGAAGCGATTTGCGATCCAGCAAAATATTCATTTGGATTGGTGTATTCGACAAAAGTACAAAATGGAAATTGGTTACTCTATCGCGATGAGACCAAACTTTATGATCGCCTTCTTTCTTTTGAAGAGCATGAAAACACTTTCCTTATTTTCTGCCACGTTGTAGCAAGGCCACCTTTTTTTACTTTAAAATCTTTTTCGCTAATCCAATATTGATCTCCACTAAAGCTTTTTTTCGCGGTATCTAAAACGAGCAAAAACCCGTGAGTACTCAAAAATCTTTCTACATCCTTCTTAAGGGGTTGGTCTTTGTAAAGCTCTACGTTCTCCACCTCTAGCCAGATATGCTTGGTTGATTCAAGCATCTTTCCTGCGCCCTCCAGCACTTTTAATTCTGCTCCTTGTACATCCATATGAATGAAGTCAATTTCAGTGATCTGATTTTCGGTACAAAAACTCTCCAAACGTCGTGTTTTTACCTTTATTTTTTCTCGAAACTTCAGCCAAGGATGAATCCCTGTCCCCTCTACGGGTGGTAGTAACGAGCTGCTTTTATTGCCATAATCCCAGTTTAGGTCTTCATTTTGAAAAGCTTCTGGTGTACCCGAGGAGACATAAAAAGTAGCTTCGCCCGCCTCATCCGACAAGCAATCTGGGATAATGGACACATTTTGAATACCGTATTTTTTTAAATGTGTCTTGATGCGGGCAATATTTGTTGGAATAGGCTCAAAAGCATATACTTTAGCATTAGGAAACTGCCTCGCGTAACGTACCGAACTTAAACCCTCACAAGCTCCCACATCTAGGATCGTAAGGGTATCTGCTGCCAAGAAATATTTTTGAAGAAGGCGTTCCTGCGGGCCTAAGTCAGCGTTGTTGACGATCTTATCTCTATCTAACTTCATTGCAGAAAGATAGGGATAAAATCCTATTCTTTCGATTGTTTTTTCAAGGCAGTTTTAAATTCCTTGCAAGGAGCCATTGCAACAGGTACTAAGCAGTGCGTATAACTGTTTTTGCTGTTTTATCCTGTTTATCCCCGAATAAACCCCTCGAACGCTTGCGTTATCTGGACTTACGAAATAACCCGATCACTGAAAAGGAGCGGAGACGGATCAAAAAATGCTTCCTAACTGTAAAGTTGAGTTTTAACCTAGACGCGCTTGTAAGGGTGCAGCACTTCAAAGCCAATTTTGGATAACAAAGGGACAGGAGAATCCAGAAATGAACGAATTGAACTTAGCGTTCCGTCAATCCCTCTACCTATGGCCTCTGTCACTTGTTCTGTTCGGGTAGGCACGCCTTGGATGCTGGTCATGTTGAGCTGATAAATAGCTTCTTTGACACCGGCAAAGGCGAGTCCTGAAAGCGCGAAGTCTTTATAGACAATAAAGCAGTTTAGGTTCCCAAACGAATACACAGCGGGTAACTTTGTAGGCTTATACTTTTTGAGTGGCTTGCCCGTAATGATAGCACGGGCATTGTGGGCGGCAATTTCTCCCATTTCTAGGGCAAGATAGGCCTGTTTTTCTCCTCCACCCATAACATCAATGGCATCTCCAATGACCAAAATATCTTTGTCTGCCTTGCTCTGAAGAAAGTCGTTGACCTCGGCAGCATTATCTGAAGCGACTAGCCCCCATGCTTCAAGCTGTGGATGCGACTTTACGCCTCCCGTCCAGATAGTCAGGTCAGAAGGTAGTGTTTTATTAGTTGATAGGGTGAGCTGCGCTGCCTCCACGCGGTCAACTCGTTGCTCGAAGTGAAAATCTACGGGATACTCCTGACAGATTTTTAGGATACTCTGGTGTACTTGAGGAGCCATGCCGGGTAATAATTGCCGCTGTCCTTCTATCAGGTTGATCTTTACCTTGCGGCTCTTGCCGTAAGCACGTAAGATCTCTCCCAGAGACTCTATGCCCTCTATCCCACCGCCTACGATGGTTACATGGTATGGTTTGTCTTGCTTTTCGAGGTGCTGGAGTCGCTCCCCGATTACCTGACACTCCATAGTCGTTTTGAAGGGATAGGTAAATTCTTTGGCTCCGGGTACGCCGTGGTCGTCGCTTATGCCACCGATGGCTACGATCAGGGAGTCGTAGTTGTAGCTTTTGCCCGAGTCGGTACGCACCTGCTTCTGCTCACGGTTTAGTG
>CAZNAK010000399.1:0-3028 GCA_964570645.1 uncultured Cytophagales bacterium
TATCTTCCTGTTGTCCTCTGGACGGATAAAGGCCTTGATGTATTTTCCTCTTCGCACTTTTATCACAACTCGGATTATACTTATGACAGATATAAGCTCGAGCACGAGCACATTGTTTATAAGGACGGATCGGGCGCACCCTTAGATTTTTCGATTACGAAAAACGTCGTTTCGATGTTCCTTGCCGCCCTCCTGCTGGTTTTAATCTTTACCCAAATCGGTTCAGCGTACAAGAAACGCTCAGGGAAAGTTCCTAAGGGCATCCAATCACTCTTTGAGCCTGTCATTGAAACGCTTATCAACGACATGATCCGCCCAAATATCGGCGAGAAAAAGTATCAGCGTTATGTGCCTTTTATATTAACGTTATTCTTTTTTATTCTCTTTAATAACCTTTTAGGCTTGGTTCCGACAGGAGCAAATACTTCGGGAAACATTGCCTTCACGCTGACACTAGCTGTATTTACCCTTCTGGTGGTTGCTTTTTCAGCAAACGGACATTATTGGCGACATATGTTCGCCATGCCAGGCGTTCCGCCTTTGGTACTTATCATTCTGACCCCTATCGAGATTGCGGGTTTCTTTATTCGCCCGGCTGTATTGATGATTCGTTTGTTCGCCAATATCACGGGCGGTCACACGATCATCTTGAGCTTGATGGGCTTGATTTTCATCTTTGAAAGCTTTTTTGTGGGGATTCCCGCAGTGTTGTTCGCCGTGATTATGATGTTTTTAGAGTTATTTGTAGCCTTCTTACAGGCCTACATCTTCTCTCTACTAACAACGCTCTACATCGGGCAAGCCATGGAAGACGGGCATCACTAAAAATCGTTTTT
This sequence comes from uncultured Cytophagales bacterium, assembly GCA_964570645.1. Classification (GTDB taxonomy): domain Bacteria; phylum Bacteroidota; class Bacteroidia; order Cytophagales; family Bernardetiaceae; genus DAISIL01. The sequence goes on from CAZNAK010000399.1 coordinate 837, forward strand.
GTTTCATCTATAATTAAAAACAGTAATGTTAGCGACTATTTTGACAATTTTTGCTGAAATCTCAGGAAGCATCGGTGTATTGGGTGCAGGCTTGGGTGCAGGTTTGGCAGTAATCGGTGCCGGAATGGGCATCGGTCAAATTGGAGGTCGTGCTATGGAAGCTATAGCACGTCAACCAGAGGAGGCTGGACGTATCCAAACAGCAATGATTATTGCAGCTGCCCTTGTTGAGGGTGCGGCGATTTTCGCGATTGTTGTAGCAGGCTTTATCCTCGATTCTGGATTTCCCGCTTAAATAAAACAGAACGACGAGTATGGCATGAAGTGGGATAGCCGCCATGTCATACTCCTTTGTCAGCTTTGGTTTAGCTAACCCCAAAAGAAACAAAAGAAGTTATGGAAAATTTATTAAATCCTAGTTTAGGTCTCATATTCTGGACAGCGATCACCTTTCTTACTGTCCTTTTCATACTCAGCCGTACGGCATTTAAGCCAATTTCCAAGGCACTTGCAGAACGTGAGCAGTCCATCCAAACTGCCCTTGATGCTGCCGACAAGGCGCGTGAGGAAATGAAGCTTTTGCAGGCTTCTAACGAGAAACTTTTGCAGGAAGCGCGAAGCGAACGTGAGGAAATGCTCAAAGAAGCGCGTAGTGCCGCGGTCAAGACGGTTGAAGAGGCACAAGAAAAAGCCAACTCAGAGTATACTCGTATTGTGGAGTCGGCACAACAAGAAATTACACGCGAGAAAGAAGCGGCACTTGCCGAGGTTCGGAAACAAGTCGCTGACCTCTCCGTACAAATCGCCGAGAAAGTAGTGCGTAAGCAACTAGGCAGCGAGGCGGCACAAAAAGATCTCGTCGAAGGCTATTTGAAAGAACTCAACGTAAACTAAACTATGTCTGACATTCGTGTAGCTCGAAGGTATGCCAAGTCGTTGATCCTTATTTCTCAGGAAATGGGTACCTTGGAGCAGGTCCATGAGGACGTGCTCTTGGTACGGAATACCATTGAAGAAAGTCGAGATTTGGGATTACTTCTCAAAAGCCCCATCGTTAACTCGGGTAAGAAGCGCGTAATTCTGGAGGCCGTATTTGGGGATAGAGTCAGTGAAATTATGACAAAATTCTTTCAAATTCTGATTCGAAAGGGGCGTGAAAAATTCCTTTTTGAAATCACAAAGCAGTTCCACTTACAGTACAACGACATTAACAGTATTGAAATGGCAGAAGTACAAACTCCGTTTGCTTTGACGGAAGAACTTCGCCAAAAGTTTATCGGGGTCGTCAAGGAGGTGTCAGGAAAGTCTGGCGTAGAACTCGAAGAGACCGTAAACGAAGAATTGATCGGAGGATATGTGCTGCGTATCCGTGATCGACAAATTGATGATTCTGTTCGTTCACGTTTGAACGAACTTGCTCAAGCCTTGAAAAAATAAACATCGAAAATAATGGCACAAGTCCGACCTGACGAAATTTCAGCAATTTTACGCGAGCAGCTTTCGAGTGTAAGCACCGAAGCCGAACTCGAAGAAGTAGGTACCGTCCTTCAGGTAGGTGACGGTGTAGCCCGCATCTATGGATTGACTAAAGTACAAGCTGGTGAGTTGATTGAGTTCGACAGCGGTTTGCGAGGATTAGTACTTAACCTTGAGGAAGATAACGTCGGGGCGGTACTTTTGGGAGAGTCCAGCGAAATCCGCGAAGGCGACTCAGTGAAACGTACAGGTTTGATCGGTTCGGTTAAAGTTGGGGAGAGCATGCTTGGGCGTGTTGTGAACACTCTAGGAGAGCCTATCGACGGAAAGGGCGACCTTACGGGAGAGCTTTTTGAAATGCCCATTGAACGGAAAGCACCAGGCGTAATTTATCGGGAACCAGTAACCGAACCACTACAAACGGGTATCAAGGCTATTGACGCGATGATTCCGATCGGACGTGGACAACGTGAGTTGATTATCGGCGACCGTCAGACAGGTAAAACAGCCGTTGCGATTGATGCCATTATCAATCAGAAAGAATTTTATGACCGTGGCGAACCCGTGTACTGTATCTATGTTGCCATCGGACAAAAAGCCTCTACGGTAGCGGGTGTGGTTTCTGACCTTGAGCGTTACGGAGCAATGGATTACACGGTGATCGTCTCTGCTCCTGCTTCTGACCCCGCGCCAATGCAGTTTTACGCACCCTTTGC
>CAZNAK010000400.1:0-3026 GCA_964570645.1 uncultured Cytophagales bacterium
TTTCTAGGATATGAAAAATCTATTTTTTTTCGCACTGGTTATGCTGGCCTTTGCCTGTAACCCTGATAAAGAAACGCGCGTGAGTGTAAGTACCCCGCAATTTGAGACGACACAGCAGTCGATGCTATTTTTTAAAAATGTACGTGGGATGTACTACGACCTAGAGGATAACAAACGTGCAGGAATGCTGATTTATCGTTTCAAAGACCGTCAGATGGATACCACACAAGCGGCCGTAAATGTGGCATTGATGAACAACTGGCGGAACGAACTTGCTTACGTTTTTATTGAACCAACCCCCGCCTTAAAGTCGCAGTACCAAGATACGTTGCGGATCGTATGGCAGGATACCTTAGGGACACAAGCAGGTACGTATCGCTTTGCCAAAGGTAACCGTGAGGCACATTTTGGCTTCGCTACACAACTGTATAATAGTATTTTGGATGGTCACAAGCTGACATTTATGGATACGAGTGGCGTAGAAAAGCCTCTTTTTGAGAGCGAAGAATTTCGAGAAGCTTTCAGAATCACGATGATAGACTACTACCGAATCGTAAAAATTTATTAGCCTTTACATGGTCGCGAACTGCTACGCCTTCGTTTTACCAAAAAACTTTGTCTATTCAGGTCATAAATCGTAATTTTAACGGAGTTATTTAACAACACATAAAAAAGTTTACGCAATTATGGCAGGACAAAAAATCACACTTCAAGCGGGCAAGCTTAACGTTCCCGATCAACCTATTATTCCGTTTATCGAGGGCGATGGTATCGGACCCGACATCTGGGCGGCCGCACAGCGTGTCTTAGATGCTGCCGTAGAAAAAGCCTACAACGGAAAGCGTAAAATCGAGTGGAAAGAAGTCCTTTGTGGAGAAAAAGCCTACCAACAGACGGGCGAATGGCTTCCGCAAGTTACCCTAGACACCTTTGAGGAGTACCTTGTGGGCATCAAAGGCCCTTTAACAACGCCTATTGGCGATGGTATCCGTTCCCTGAACGTTGCTTTGCGCCAAAAATTAGACCTGTTTGCTTGCGTGCGTCCTGTACGCTGGTTCAACGGTGTTCCTTCCCCTGTCAAGGATCCAGGGGCAACCGATATGATTATCTTTCGCGAAAATACGGAAGATATTTATGCGGGAATCGAGTACATGAACGGGACAGCGGAAGCCCAAAAAGTTAAAGATTTTTTAATTAACGAGATGAAAGCGACTCAGATTCGCTTCCCTAAAACAGCTTCTATCGGGGTCAAGCCTGTCTCTGAGGAAGGAACAGAGCGTCTGGTGCGCGCCGCGATTGAGCACGCTATCGAGAAAAAACTACCTTCCATGACATTGGTACACAAAGGTAACATCATGAAGTTTACCGAAGGAGCCTTCAAAAATTGGGGCTACGACCTTGCTGAGCGCGAGTTTGGTGACAAGGTGTTTACATGGGCACAGTACGACCGTATCAAAGAGGCAGAAGGCACAGAGGCAGCCAATAAAGCACAGGATGAGGCTTTGGCTGCGGGCAAAATATTGGTCAAAGACTCCATTGCGGATGCGTTTTTACAGCAAATCCTGACTCGTCCGAAGGAATACGCCGTTGTGGCAACCCTGAACCTAAACGGAGACTATATTTCGGATGCTTTAGCGGCTATTGTAGGCGGTATCGGAATCGCTCCGGGAGCCAACATTAACTACGACACAGGAGTAGCCATTTTTGAAGCGACACACGGAACAGCACCTAAGTATGCAGGCTTAGATAAGGTAAACCCAAGCTCAGTAATCCTTTCTGGTGTGATGATGCTTGAATATATGCGCTGGACGGAAGCGGGCGAGTTGATCAAGAAAGGCATTGAAGCCGCCATCGGGAACAAGCGCGTGACGTACGACTTCCACCGCCTCATGGATGGAGCAACGAAACTCAAAACCTCTGAGTTTGGTGAGGAGATTATCAAAGGGATGGCATAGATCTGATTTACTTAATTTAAAAGGGCTACAAGAAATTCGTTTTTTGTAGCTCTTTTTTGCTTCAAAGCTATATCGCTCCTCATCAGGCTATAAATTACTTAACCAAGTTCTGATAAGGTCGTTTATTTAAGATCAGTTTGCTTACACTTCGTTTATAAGGGAGTTTACAATAGCTGAGGAGGCGGGTAACAGTATATCAGTGGAAATCACAAAAACACCTTTAGGTAGAGCGTATTTTACTTATTTTTGAGGAGAAAGAAGAATGAATTTGTATCGTGAAAAATTGTCATATGAATAAAAATCTAAAGATAATAGACCTTTTTGCTGGAATTGGAGGGATTAGGTTAGGGTTTGAGGAGTATGGATGTAAATCGGTTTTTTCTTCCGAATGGGATAAATACGCCCAAAAAATGTACGAGGCTAACTTTGGAGAAAAGCCATTTGGTGACATCAATGAAATAGAACCAGAGGATATTCCTGACCACGACATTCTTTTAGCCGGCTTTCCCTGCCAACCTTTTAGCATAGCAGGCAAGCAGCTTGGATTTGCTGACACAAGAGGGACGCTTTTTTTTAATATTGAATCGATTTTAGAGGCAAAAAGACCAAAGGCGTTTTTACTCGAGAATGTCAAAAGGCTAAGAACACATGATAAAGGAAGGACATTGAGCGTAATGCTAGAGAAACTGAAGGGGCTTGGCTACACAGTTTACCACAAGGTCTTGAATACTTTGGATTATGGAGTGCCACTTTAATTTTCCAAAGCCAGTAAAATCATACAAGCCTTTAGCTGAAATTTTAGAAAAAGATGAAGCTGTTCCAAAAAACTACTTTTTATCAGATAGGTTAAAGGAAAAGAGGATGAAAGCTGTCAAACCAAACCCTCCCTATCCTTCTATTTGGCACGAGAACATTGGAGGAAATATCTCCGCCTTACCTTACTCTTGTGCTTTGAGAGCAGGAGAAAGTTACAATTATCTAGTTGTTAATGGAGTAAGACGATTAACTGGCAGGGAAATGTTAAGGCTACAAAGATTTCCCGACGACTTTATTATTAGTATTCCTTATTCT
>CAZNAK010000401.1:0-3024 GCA_964570645.1 uncultured Cytophagales bacterium
GGGACATATCGAACAATCAGCGTCCGTTATGACGGTCAAGTTGTCTGTTCGTGAGTCACTTACAAATGATATTGTATGCAAGAAGATAAAATTGTTGCTGGACTAGACATTGGGACAACCAAAGTCTGTGTAATTGTAGGAAAACTTAATCGCTACGGGAAGCTCGAAGTGTTGGGTATGGGTCATGCTATCTCGGAGGGTGTTCGTGAGGGTACGATCAGTAACATCAACAAGACCGTGTTTGCTATCACGCAAGCGATCGAAGAGGCTGAGAACAACTCAGGTATTGACATTAAGGTCGTAAACGTGGGCGTTGCCGGGCGACACATCAAAAGTTCTGTTCATCATGGGGGCATTACTCGTGATACCCGCGATGCCGAAATTAGCCTCGAAGACATTCAACGCCTAAGTAGTGATATGTATCAAATTGTCACCGAGCCAGGTACACAGATCATTCACGTCATGCCACAGCACTACACCGTTGATTACGAAGGGGGAATCAAAGACCCCGTAGGAATGCTGGGCGTAAAGCTTGAAGCAGATTTTCATATTATTACGGCACAACAAAACGCAATTCGGAACATTCAGAAGTGTGTCGAGCGTGCGGGTTTAGCCATTGAAAGCGTAATTTTGGAGCCTTTGGCTTCAAGCCTCTCTGTGTTGAGTGAGGAGGAAAAAGAGGCGGGAGTTTGCATTATAGACATCGGAGGGGGTACGACGGATGTAGCCATTTTTCAGGAAGGAATTATCCGACATACGGCCGTTATTCCCTTTGGCGGTGATACGATCACGGCGGATATTAAACACGGTTGTTCTGTTTTGCAGAATCAGGCAGAGTTGCTTAAAGTTAAATTTGGACGCTGCCTAGCCGAAGAAGTGCCTGAAAACGAAGCTGTTTCTATCCCGGGACTCCGAAATCGCCCACCAAAAGAGGTACTCATCCGAAACCTTGCCTACATTACTGAGGCCCGAATGGAGGAAATCATTGAGTTAGTTTACTCCGAAATCTGTCGTTCTGGCTATCAAAATAAGCTTGCAGGAGGTTTGGTGATAACAGGAGGTGGTTCTATGCTCCGTAAGATCAAAGACCTTTTTGAGGTGAAGACCGGAATTGATGCCCGCATTGGGTATCCGAACGAACACCTCGGCCAGTCCAAGGATGATAGCAGCAAGAATCCCATGTACGCAACGGGCGTAGGGCTTGTGCTGGCGGGTTTCCGTAATCTAGATGACCGTGAGGTGTATCGGCAAGAGTTTGAGGCCTGTGCCTCAGAAGGAGGAATACGAAGATCGACGAATAGCAATGGTGCGCCTTCAGGAAATCTGTTATCTACGATTTGGAAGCGTACACGCGATCTCTTGATTGATGACTTTGATGATAAGACGGATTATTAAGATAGAAGGATACCAGTACCTTTTTGCTAACAACCATTCCCAAAGTCTTTCAGACTACTGTGAGGGGTAACCCCGTTGTTTGTCAAACGACTCTTAGGAAATCTACTTCCTCCGCCATCTCGCCTTGGCGTGGGCAAAGCCCTTGCGGAGACTTCCATAAGGAACGCCTCGACGATGATTAGCGCGGCTAACCTCAAAAAGCCTTGTCCAATGCCGAAATAGTACCCCGTAGGCTTTCCAGATCGAAAATCCCGGTTCGTAGATATGTGCAGGTTCTGAGTTTGCCCCATTAAGCTCGATAATCTGGACTTTTCCTGCCTCTAAGTCAGCAAAAGAAGCTGCTTTTACGTCATATCTTCCAAAGTAGAACCCTTCAATAGGGCGACTAATTCGATCAAAACTAGCCTCTAACTTTGGCGTAATTTGATCGTTAAGGTCACCAAAGGTCGTCCCCCGATTATGATTTCCGATGGGTTCAATTAAGCATCGTTCTCCCTGAGCAAGAACAGTTTTAGCCTTTTTGGGATAATTTACTTGCACTTTTTCTACGTAACGACTCTTTCGTGCATCTCGCATGAGTAACTCGATAACCGTATGTGTACCATCGCCTTCTATCTCCAAAAACTCGCGCTGCATTAAAGAGGTCACGCTACCTTTCTCTGCCTCTGGCATACGATGGTACATAACGCCAAACTCCAAGGGTAAATCAATCATTTCCTGTAAAATAATAGCTTCACGCGCCTCTTTGAGGTACTTTTGAAGCTCTTCTGATGTGCCTACTTTGGTGACCTTTCGTCCGCGCTCACCTTTATCGGGCTTGGCGACAAGTGGAAACGAAAGGACTATTTCTTCGTCGAATGGAGGGCGTAAACGCTGCATTTTGGGGCGTAATTCGGGTGCAATCCGCTTCAAGACCTCAAATTTGGAATATTGCATAAGTCCGCCAAGCTCCATCAAGGGGTTAGCAGCACTAAAAAATAATAAGGATCGCGCTCGCAGCGAAAGCCAAAACCAATATAGATATACGGGAATATAGAAAAACCAAAACGGCCAGAACTCCCACTCTAACCAGCGTCGTATCATGGGGTAAAGATATTTGAAGATTTCTTGAAATCGAACGCAATTACTTTTTTTCCTAACTTTAGGGTATGAAGGTATTTAAAATCATTAGCACCCTGTTCCTTTTTATGATCGCAACCCTCATGTCCGCCCAAGATACTGAGCTAGGTAAATGGCAAATTGGTTTACAGTACGGGCAAGGGGTGAGCGATTGGATAAGTGAACCAAGCGGCACTTATGGTATCAACTACCAGTTTACTCCGCGCTTTGAATTATTCGTTTCGGGGGAATATGGCTACTTTCGGAGAGAAAACGTCTATGCTAGTGTTGAAACGGGCGGTCTCCAAATTTCAGTAATGTATCGTTTACCCAAAAAATAAAATTTGACATGGACGAACTGAAAGGCAAAATTCAGAAGCTTATCAGTCAGAATAAGCAGAAAGAGGCGTTGGCAGCCTTCATTGAATGGTCGCGCGAGGAAGAAAAAGCCGTTCTGGAAGGTGACCTGAATATGTTAGAGCACGTTTGGCCGTTTCCTGCCCCCGAACGTCGCTGAGATCGACCTCTGAA
>CAZNAK010000402.1:0-3020 GCA_964570645.1 uncultured Cytophagales bacterium
TGTCAAAAAGGCTGTCAAAAATCACAGAATGTGTTCCGGGGATGTTTCCGCCCCGCGTTGAGGAAACGTGGAGTTCTTCAGGCGTAATTTTGCGTTGAAGGGCTTCGGTGACGACTTTCGTTTTGGATGGAAAATTCTTCAAAACAAATTCGGCCGTTTTGAGCGCGGTTCCCGAAGGCGAGTCCACTTTATTTTTGTGATGAAACTCATGCAATATCGGATCGTACTCTTTAGCAAAGGTTGAAAACTGTGCAGCTGCCTGCCTAACAACCTGCCAAAATAAGTTCACACCCAAGGAGAAGTTTCCGCTCCAAACACCGGTGTTCTCATGTTGCTCAAAAAGCTGTGTATATTCATCAAGCTTTGTCTGCCAGCCCGTTGTGCCAATTACAAGGGGTATTTTTGCTTCACAAAACTGAGGTAAGTTCTGAGCTAAAGCAGGGGCGAGCGAAAAGTCAATGTAAGCCTCGGCGGGCTTGATCGGATCGTTATCTTGATTCAAAACAGCGACAATTTCGTGTCCACGTTCCTCCGCAAGCTGAGCAATGAGTTTGCCCATCTGTCCATATCCTGAAATACCAATTTTCATACGCGAAGCTAAGAAAAAATCTCGTGCTACGTATAAGCACCTCCTTCCCTCTTTTGGAAAAGAGTTGGAATGAGGCTAGATATCGGAGGCAAACGCAATCGTTGCCAAGCTCACCGCCCTTGCTTGTTCATTCAGAAGTGTTTGTGCACAACTCTCAAGCGTCGCGCCTGTGGTCAATACATCATCTGCAAGCAAGATGTGTTTATTTTTTACTGAATCAGGTGCTGTGAGAGCGAATTTTTTCTCCGCCCCCTTGATTCGCGCAAGCGTATCTTTTCGCGTTTGGCTTTCGTTGTGCTGGGTACGGTAGAGTAAGTCCGCCTGCCACGGGATGTTCAATACCTCTGAAAGTCCCTCGGCAAAACCGTCACTCTGATTATAACCACGTGTTTTGAGCTTTTTGGGATGAAGCGGCACGGGCGCGATGAGGTCAACATCACTGATCCAATCTGCCTCACGCAGTTGACCGCCGTAAAGTTTACCTAACAGAAGCCCTATCTCTGGATAACCTTCGTATTTGAGCTTATGAATGAGTTTTTGAACTTTTCCTCGCTTTCGGAACCGTAAAAATGCCTGCGCGGATGTCACAGTAACTCGCCTGACAAACTTCCGTGAGACTTCGTTTTCGGGGTCAAGGTGAAAGTCTGTTTTGGGAAGCTTAAACAAACACGTGGTACAAATTAGCTCTTCGTTACTTTCTAGACCCTGCTCACACGCTAAACAATAATTGGGTAGTATTAAACTGACAAAATCTTGAAAGAGAGTATTTATTTTCATGTTTGAAGATAAGTAAACTTCTAGAAATTATTTTACTTTCCTTTTCAGAAATACCACTGCGTTTCCATAAATTCCTTGCTCTAGAGCTTTAAGTGCATGGGTTACATCATGGGGATGTACCAAGTTTACTTGTCCATTTTCCGCTAGTAAGTTGCCGTGCTACGTGCATTGCCTACGCCAAACAGTTGTACTGATCTGTCTCAAGGCTAGTGATTTGAAAGGGTTCTTTCAGGCTATTGGGAAATGCTGAATGTGTCATATCAATTTATTCACTTCCGCCCATCGAATCCAGTCCTCTGCCATTTTTTCAGGGTTACCCTGATGTAACTCTGCGACAGGATTCTGTTTTGTCAGTGTCTTGAGTGCATGAAACCAAAGGTGTTTACCCGCTTGCAACTCTTGGATAACTAGCGGTACAATAGCATCGCCCAATGCTAAAATTTCCCGATAAGTAGCTGTTTGACGTTGCTTAGCGAATGAAAAAAAACGACTTTCTTCATACCATTGGTTTGCTAACAGCTTAAACGTTAGCTCACGAAGTACGTGGGCATTGACCTTTTCGTACCTCGGAATCTTTACCACCCAATTCTCCTGTTCTTTAGTAACTTCTATAAGTATTTACTTTTAATGAAGTTACAAAATTTAATCAAATTTGTATCCTTCCCAAAGCGCCAAAAGCAGCTCTTCAAACTCTCTGGCGAAGCCTTCTCCATCGCAGAGCGGGGAGTTGAGCATTTCAGTACGAAGGTTTTTCCGAGTTTGGGCGAGTTTTTCGGTATTTGATGCCATTGCGACTGCTTTTTCGATAAACTCTTCCTTTGATTTGGCAACCCACTCAGGACGTCCAAGGTTATTCATAATCGAAATTCCCATGCGGCTCACATAACGTACTCCTGCCAGCGTCAAGACGGGAACGCCCATGTAGAGTGCGTCGTGCGTCGTTGTGCCGCCATTGTAGGGAAAGGGGTCGAAGGCAATATCCACTTGGTGGTAGCTTGCCAAGTATTCCTCAATCGGGGATCCTCCTTCCAGAATCAAACGGTCTTTTGGGATTCCCTCGGCTTCAAAAAGCGCGTAAATCGGCGTTCTACTGTCCACCACATCAAATTGTCGGGCTTTTAGACGGAGTTTTGAATTAGGAACTTGTTTCATAATTGCCGCCCAAACTGCTGCCACTTCGGGGTTGATTTTGGCAGGATTATTCAGACAGCCAAAGGTGATGAATCCGTTTTTGAGGGCGGGCAAAGGCACAACTTCGGGAGCTTCCGCCGCAGGACGAAAGCAGGTGTAAGAGCGCGGCAAGTAAGCGAGTTTTTCGGGATAGAACGCCTGTGTTTCGGGCGGATTGACGTACTTATCAATGATTCGATAGTCGATTTGCGGTAAGCCCGTTGTATTGACGTAGCCAAGGTACGATACCTGCATCGGTGCGGCTTTGTAGCCCATCACACCCGTCCGATTGCCTTTGGTGTGCCCTGCCAGATCAATCAAAATATGAATGCCATCTTTCCGAACTTTTTGGGCAACCTCCTCATCCGAAAGCGAGTTGATATTATTCCACTCCGAAACGGCTTTGATTTCCTCCGTAAAATCGTCTTCTCGTTGGACATTTTTTACTAGGATCTCACTGTAAGGAGTTCTTCTATGCTTTCAT
>CAZNAK010000403.1:0-3018 GCA_964570645.1 uncultured Cytophagales bacterium
TTCTTCACGCAACAGAATGTCAGATTTGTTTTTGAGGATTTTGAGTTCGTTTTTGAGTTCCTCGACCCCTTTTTGTCCTCGGTTTCTGGCCTCAGCAATGGAACTGGTTGCTTCCAAGACTGCTTGGTTGATACTGGCCTCACTCTCTTGGCGATAGACTTCGAGGCGTTCCTGTGTTTCGACAATTTTTTCGTCTGCTTGGTTGGTCGCAACCTGAATGCGCTTCTGGGAGTCCGACTCGGCATTTTCTGCGTCGGCTTTGAGTCGCGCCTCCTCTACTTCTACCTCTTGGCGTTTGTCCGCGATGGTCTTTTGGGCAAGGTTGCCGATGTAGTTTGAGGTATCCCAGATTTTCTGCAAAGAAACTGAGACAACACGCATTCCAAAGCTAGATATATCGCTGTTGATGTCTTCCAGAAGTGCTTGACGGAACAAGGCACGATCACCCCCCCCCGAGTCTTTCGAGAGTGTCACCTCTCCTTCCAAATGTTGATTATCCGTCATTCCGATTGCTTCCAACGGGGTTGCTTTGTTGAGTGCGCCCCTAAAGTTACCCACCAGGGTCTGCTGAACCTGTTCCCGAACCTGCTCGACATCCTTACCCATCAGGCGTTCAACGGCGGAGTACAGCATCGCGGGGTCGTCGTCGTCAATACACACGCAGGCAGTCGCATCTGCACCCAACGTGATTCCGTTGGCGGAGTTTACCCCCTCTACGCGCACATTGATAGGGAGTACGTCGAGGGCTAGGTTTTCAACAGTCTGGATGTAGGGGACGACGTGTGTGCGTCCACGCTCAACACTAAAACCGACTTCTTTGTCACCATACCGGGTCTTTCGTCCCGTTACAACCAGAAGTTGGTTCGGTGGTGCCACACGTAGGAGCGACTTAAGGAAGGAAAGTGTGGCAAAAAAGACGATAAGTGCAAGTACACCGCCAAATACAGCACTTCCCCCCGAAAAAAGGTCGCTAATTCCAAGGTCATAGAGTAGTTCTTCCATTTGATCAAGTTTATGTGAAAGGAAAGTTAAGTCTTAAGATACATTTAAAGATACGAGATTTTTTAAGATTTAGATACCCATTGAAGTATTTGGCTCAACTAGGATTTTCAGGAAACCTTTAAAATTCTATGATAGCCCCTTTGAACTTGTCCCCATTGTTTGCGTCATCAAATATAGTTTTTTTTTCCGAAGTGCCGTTATTTTTTTCGGGAAAGCCCTCACTCAAGAGGGGCTTTTCTGAAAAAAATAACGATCCATCTCGGGCTTCCCGACTTTTGCAAGAGAAGAGAGCTCCATTACGGGGCGCACTTCCAGACTTCATAAGGCGTTTAAGAGCTTGCTGCGTGTCTGGGTAGTTGTTTATGTTGCCAACCTGTTAGGCGGTGGAATTTTTGCCTTTATCCTTATTTACCTCATCACCTCAATGGACTTAATGAACGTGAGTGACGTTGAAGGTATTATCGAACCGTTGCTAAAGCCTTCCCACACGCACATTCTGGTTAGTGCCATTATTGCAGGCTGGCTGATGGGACTACTTTCTTGGCTCATTACGACGGCTAAAGAAACCATCAGTCGTATTTTAATTGTATTTTTGATCGGTATAGAGCATTTACATCATTGTATTGTGGGTTCGATTGAAATATTAACGGGTGTCCTTGTGAGTGATCAAGTAAGTTTGATGGATTATGTAAGGATTCAAGGGTTGGCAACTTTTGGTAATGCTTTTGGCGGAGTTGTTTTTGTAGCCGTTTTAAAGTACGCGCACATCAACCCCAAAGAAGCAGAGAAAGATATAATTGACGAACGGTTTTAACTTTTCACCCTTTGTTCTCCCTAATTCTTTTTGCTTTGTTATCTTTGGATATGAACGCACATCAAACTTTAATTGAAGAGTTTTACACTGCCTTTGCTCGCTTGGACTATGTACAAATGGCGGTTTGCTACCACCCTGAGGTACATTTTTCCGATCCCGTATTCCCCGACTTAAAAGGGCAGGAGGCTATCGGGATGTGGCATATGTTGTGTGAGCGTGCCAAGGGCTTTTCCCTGACTTATGACCGTGTTTGGGCGGAAGGTGACAAAGGTGGCTGCCACTGGCAGGCGGAATACCTATTTTCTGCGACAGGAAGAAAAGTTACCAATCAAATTGAGGCAAAATTCATCTTTGAAGACGGTAAGATGATCCGTCACCAAGACAAATTTGACTTTTATAAATGGTCACAGATGGCACTCGGAACCTCGGGCTTGCTATTGGGATGGACACCTTTTTTACGCAATAAAGTTTGCAATACCGCAGCGGGCAACCTAGAAAGCTTTATGAAAAAGAAGGGGTACTAAGTAAATCGACCTTTGAGGCACCACAAATTTCTAGTGCTAATCCCCAAATTATTATGTTTTTTAGGCAGTCAAATCCCTAAAAAACATAATGAAAGGCTAATTTGGTAATGACAAGTACGACGATAACTTACCCACAAATTGAAAAACCTTCGTACTCTTTGTTACTTTCCCTATCTTTACCGCTCAAAAAATAAGTTACCTTCTTATGTCCGCAGCTACAGCTTCTATCAAACGAGTTACGACCCACCAACTCCATGCACTCAAACGCCGAGGAGAAAAAATTACCATGCTTACCGCCTATGATTACTCTATGGCGCGTATTCTGGATAGTGCTGGCATTGAAGTTTTATTAGTCGGTGATTCTGCTTCCAACGTCATGGCAGGACATGAAACGACCCTTCCGATTACCTTAGATCAGATGATTTATCACGCCGCTTCGGTGGTGCGCGCAGTGAAACGCGCCCTGATTGTCGTCGATATTCCCTTTGGTTTTTATCAAGGGGACTCGCAGGCAGCACTGACCTCGGCGATCCGAATTATGAAAGAGTCGGGTGCACACGCGGTCAAGATGGAAGGCGGGCAAGCCATCAAAGAGAGTGTTTTGCGAGTGCTCTCGGCGGGTGTTCCCGTTATGGGGCATCTGGGACTTACGCCGCAGTCTATCTATCAGTTTGGAAC
>CAZNAK010000404.1:0-3011 GCA_964570645.1 uncultured Cytophagales bacterium
CTTCTTTACCCAAAATCGGCTCAAAAACACCTCCGTTGGCATCGAAAGCCGCCGCGTACAGGATGGTATCTTCTGTTCCCAGGAACTCAGAAATTTTATTTTCAAGTTCTTTGTGTATGTCTTGCGTACCGCAAATAAAGCGCACAGAAGACATTCCGAACCCATGTGTATCAATGGTTTCCTTGGCTGCTTTGATCACTTCAGGGTGTGAAGAAAGGCCCAAATAATTATTGGCGCAAAAGTTCAATACTTTTTTGCCCGTGGTCGTCTCGATTTCAGCGGCCTGGGGCGTAGTAATGACGCGCTCTGACTTAAATAGTCCAGCATCTTTAATTTCTTGAATTTCGTTTTCTAAATGCGATTTTAAATTTCCGTACATTGTTTGGTGTGTTTTGGTTCGATTTCTTTTTCTGAAAGGTGAGTCCTTAGAGAAGAACTTACTTCTTCTTCTCTTCGTCTTCCTCGGAGAGATTATCTAGTTTTTTATCATGTAAATTTTTATCGAGAAACTCATTAATTTTCTCGATTCCCATGGTAGAGACGATCTCACCAAAGTCATTGACATTTAAATCTAAACCATCAAGTTCAGGGTTTACTTTCGGCTTCTGTTTTTTGAAATTCTTTTTCTTGCTCATAAACTCTAAAGTATGAAACTTTTAACTAATATCCATTTGTTTAAGTTAACGCTCTTTTCGGCTTTCCATGTGGCGAACGCTAGCGTTTGATTTGGCAGTAAAGCAGCCCATGAGATTAAAACGTGAAAGTGCTTCATCCCAAGCGCACCTCTAAGGTGTAATGAGTAGGATAAATAATGTGGCACTTTTTGGTCAAGGTGACGGGAAACGAAAAACTCCCTTCTTGGTCAGTCGTTGCCACCTTTTGCATAAGTTGGATTCGTCCGTCCTCAAGTGTTTTTCCTGTCCGAATTTCTGCTCCTGACAAGGGGTGATTAGTTGCCTTTGTGTAGGATTTCCCCTGCCAGTGCGCGTTATTTTGCTCCTGAACGTTGGGCTAGTACCTGTAAACAGAGCGCGAATCTTCTGATAGACCATATAAACCGCCGTTTTTGGGGGTATTTTACACCTCTAAGCTGCCTCCAATCTCTACTATCTCGAGTGTAAGCCCCTTGTCTTTAAATATCTGCTTTGCTTCGGTGTGATCAATTTCGATGTAACCAAAAGTGTCAAAATGAACACCTATCACACGACTTGTCCCTACAAACTCCGCCGCTATGCTTGCATCTTCTGCCCCCATTGTAAAATTATCGCCGATAGGCAGAATGGCAAGGTCGATAGCAGCAAAACGAGGGATGAGCTGCATATCAAGCGTCAGGGCCGTATCACCTGAGTAGTAGATATTTTTTTCTCCTCTTAGGATAAATCCCGCAGGGTTTCCGCCGTAAGTTCCGTCAGGTAAAACGCTGGAATGAATCGCGCCTGTCATCTTTACTGTCCCAAAATCAAAGTCTTTCTTACCTCCGTGGTTCATCGGGTGAACTTTCGAGATCCCCTGCTGACCTAACCACATAGCCACCTCATAAGGTGCAACAACAAGTGCATCTGTACGCTTGGCGATGTTTACAGCATCAGCAACATGATCCTCATGACCGTGTGACAGGAATATGTAATCGGCAGGAATCTCATCTACGTTGATGTCCTTCGCAAGCTCATTAGGGGTAATGAATGGATCAAAAAGAAGGTGCTTCCCCTTCGTTTGAACGGAGAAGCAGGCGTGTCCATAAAATGTAATTTTCATGTGCTTTAAAGCTATTTTTTTGAGTAACAAATCTACGGTAAATAGGTTTCAATCCGTTAAGTGGATATGACCTAACGCATATTAAAAATCGAATTGTTTAATTCTAATTTAAATTTGTAAAAAATCAAGATTATGATAGCTAAATATTTAATTTCCAATAGAAAACCAATAAAGAAAAATAGATAGCGTTATTTTTTCGTACTTTTATTGTACGCAAAGAAATATTTTTAAAACGCAGGCCTTACTCTTCGGAAAAGTTAAATATTTTACATTATGAGAACTTGTACGCTTACTTCTAAAATTCTTCGAATAACACTTTTGGTATTCTGCTTATTAGCATCTGGCAGTACATACGCCCAACTGACCTTCTACAGCTATGGTAGCGGACCTTGGGATGATCCCAATAACTGGACTTTTGACCCTTCAGGGCTTTCTTACATCAATAGTGGTGGTGCTGTCCCAGGTGACACAGACGAGGCCATCATTCTGAACGGTGTTCAAATCGATGTTGCTGCTGGCTATGACATCGCTGGGGCAGGAACGCTTGCCTCTCTGGAAATTGAAAACGGTGGGGTGCTAGACTTAGGAGAAAGTACAGGGCATCAAGTTGGAATACTACGCGGGGATGGCTCAATTCGTATGAGCGGCGACGGAGGTACGATCAATATGCTTAGTGTTACGGATGACACTGACTTCGTAAACGGAGTTGGTAATATTGTTCTTTACGGCACTGCCAACATTAACATCACAGGCGCAGACGCCGATGAGTTTCCTAACCTTATCATCAACTTTGATAATACAACACCACAAGCCCTGCTTCAACAAGATGTAGTTATCAATGGAAGTCTTTCTATTCTTAATGGTGAATTTCTTTTTGATGGCAGTACAGGGGCGCATGACCTTGATGTTTTAGAGGACTTAAACATCAATACGAACGGTCTCCTTAGGGTAAGTACAAATAATCAGCGCCACGACTTAAATCTTTCTGGTGATTTTACGAATCAGGGTACGGCACAATTCAGTCAGCGTGTTGCTCAAGTGGTTGGCTCAGAAGCAACAGATGGTATCGTAGATTTTAATCTTATCAGTACAAATCGCAATCAGCAAATTGACTGTAACGGCGAAACTTACTTTTATCGCATTGAAGTAGATAAAGGCGACCCAGTATATATCGCCACGATTCAGGCTACGGCAGGAACTAACTTTACGCTTACCGGACCAGCTGATTATGATGTAAATGACAATTCAGACATACC